>CAJAHC010000636.1 GCA_903939355.1 uncultured Methylococcaceae bacterium
ACCGATGCCAATGGTGCAGCGCAGGCCAATCTTTATACCAACGTACTTAGAGCGGCGGTGAATTACCGTTTTTAAAATAGTAAAAATGCGACGAGTCCAAAGAAGATTTTTTTTATCATACAGAATGAGCTAAATGATTATTAAAAATAATAAGGGACAGACCATGGTTTATAAATATGCAGAGCAGATAAATACAGAGTAGATTTAGAGCAGGAGCGCCCATCCGCCATAAACGAAGCTACAAATCTGCCCCCTTTAGTCAAAAAATACGTCTTTAGCGAGCATTATTCGTCAAAATGTGTTTTAAATTATTATGTTTAGCTTTTGTCTCTACAAAAACTAGGATCAACATAACGCTTTTTAGCGTTTTTGTTATAGGTATAACAACCGCCCTTGGCTCCGGTGTAATAATTCATGCTGATTGCGGCTAGCCTAATAGTTAATCGCTATGCGGTTGAATGCCCTTTGAGCCAGTCTTTAAGCGCATTATTCATGCGGGTTTGACAGCCTTTGCCTTTAGCGCGAAAGACCTCTAAGACATCAGCATCAAGTCGTATTCCAGTAAACACTTTTGGTGTATCGGTGCGCGGTCTACCTCCTTTAGGCTTTAGCATTTCAGCCGCTAAAGTCGCACCGAAGACTTCAGGTAATGCTTCGGATGCTGGACGCATACTTGCAAAGTCTTCATCGGTTAGCTCTGGCGAATCTTCGTCTGGCTTGTCAGCCATCGGATGTGAATCAATAAAGTCCCAGTCAATGTTATGTGTTGGCATCATATTTTCTAATCTCACGTTTGTTTGCTTTGCGAAAACTAATAACTCTTATGCCCTCTAGAATGGGCGTAAATATCAAAATCATCAAGCGACCTTGCAAATAGCCTGATAGCGGGTTTCGCTATAGTCTTTTCTGGTATCGGTTTCAAGCGCGGCTGTACTCCAATCAAAATCAGCCACAAAATCAAAACTCAAGCCGCGTTCGGTGATGTTCTTTGCGTTTTTGATGGGGTCAAATTCAATAATCATGGTGGTTATTGTATAAACAAAAACAAAGATCAGTAAGTTTTACATGGCTATGCCTAGCGAATAATAGCGTTAATATACAGAAGATAAGCTTAGCTTTATGGATGTGTGGCATAGTGTGTTTTTTTTCAAATTATTATGCTTAGCTTTTATCTCTACAAAAACTAGGATCAACATAACGTTTATTAGCGTTTTTGTTATAGGTATAACAACCACCCTTAGTTCCAATGTAATAATCCACGCTGATTGCGGCTAGCTTTATAGAGGGCTTAGTCTTACAACCTATACGCTCCCACGTATCTTTTTCTTTTCCTGCGGCTAAACTTTGCTATTGCATGTTTCTAGGGGCATCTGCGCCGCCACAGGCTAAGGCCTTAATATGATCGCTCACATAACCGGGGCAACTTCCGTGTCGGTTGCCATTAGTGGGGCATGGGTGGGTAGCTTTAAAGTGATTTTTAGCGGCTTGACTACGGACTATACGAGCTTGGGCGCTTAAGGGTGTTGCTGCTAATAGGCTGATGATGAGTAAATGTGCTATTGATGTTTTGGTAAGGCCAATGGCTTCCTGATATTGATTAAATCCCCCTGCCCCTCCTTTTTCAAAGGGGGGTATTTTTGGATGCTTATGTTTTGTAGCGCGAAGTAAGTGCCATTCCGGTCTGACACCTTTCTTTATAAATCCAATTTAACCTGACAGATACATCTAAAAAATCAGTAACTGTCAAATTAGGTTTGAACCACTACACTTAATCATAGACCACGAAAAACGCTAAACTAGAAAACACCCCATGCGGTATTTTTTGGCGTCGACAAACGACAAGCCGCATGAATACTAGAATTGCACTTCAGAGTTGAATTCGCCTTGCAATGTATGGCGTATAAAATATTAAAAATTATTTAAGGGAATGTCTCATGAATTGTAAGGTACTCAACTTAGCCCTAACTGTAATTACGCTTTCTGGGGCCGCTATAGCAGATACTGTCACTACCCCTGCAAGAAGCTCACCCACCGCAACTAAATCAACCTATGACTGGACAGGTGTTTATGCTGGTGTCAACTTGGGAGCTATTTGGACAGGCTCTGAGCTAACGGCCAACCATAGCGATTTTCTTCCAGACTCCAGTGCTTACGATGAACAGATAAACAGCACGGCGGTTAACCCGGGGCTCCAGTTTGGCTACCTCAAACAATTATCTAATCATTGGGTTGTAGGTGGTGAAGGGGACTTTACCTATCCTGCCACCAGTAGTCAGTATCAGCAGACTGATAACGCAACGGGAGAATTTGATCGTTTTACCGTCCATAACAATCTGCAAGGCTCCTTAAGACTCCGTGCTGGCTACGCCCTTGACCGCTTTCTGCCCTATTTAACAGCAGGTGTCAGCTTTGCCAGCTTGGGGCTTAATTATAATAGTGAGGCAGATAACTACGGTAAAACCACCACACAAACTGGCTGGGTGTTGGGCACAGGGCTTGAGTATGGCGTACTGGAT
>CAJAHC010000637.1 GCA_903939355.1 uncultured Methylococcaceae bacterium
ATTGCAATAACGACCAACAATTCAATTAACGTAAAACCTTTATTTTTATTCATAATATTTTCCGCTTTTGCGGATCCGCTTTTAGCGGAAACTTTAATAATTTGTCTTTTGTAAAAGACGCGACCTTATTCTAATAATATAAACTATTGACAAGAAACGGTAGAACTAGAACCAGTTACTATTTTTGTAGAACTAGCTGTTATTAAACCAGCATAACCCGTACTATCAACACAAAAAGTAGTTTTTGGATCAGTTGGAAGATCTATTTGTGCTCCCCATTTATATGGTTGGTTATCAGGGCTAGCAGCAAGATCTTGCCCACAAATCATTCTTGTTCCTTTAGATGCAGGTGTTGTAACAGAATCCAATAAAACCTTTAACCCTCCCGGCCCTGATGCAGTACAAAGATTTGGAACATATTTACCATTTGACATTCCAACTTCTGCTTGAGCTCTTAGAGACGACATCGTTGACTGAATAGCCGCAACCTTTCCTTTTGTTCTAGCAGAAGTAAGTGCCGCTAAAACAACAGAAGACAAAATACCAATGATTGCAATAACGACCAACAATTCAATTAACGTAAAACCTTTATTTTTATTCATAATATTTTCCGCTTTTGCGGATCCGCTTTAAGCGGAAACTTTAATAATTTGTCTTTTTTAAAAGACGCGACCTTATTTATTTCTAATAATACTATTATATCACAAAACCTTTCAATAAACACAACCTGTGGATATCTTTTCACTATTGAACCCCTCCTGCAATATTATAAATCGGCATCAATATTGATGACAACAACCCTCCAACACCAAGACCAAGAAGAACTATCATTATCGGCTCAATCAAGCTCACCATTGTATCCACCGCTTCGTTCACTTCACGATTATAGAAATGCCCAAGTGTTTTAAGGATATTTCCAATTGTTCCAGTCTCTTCACCAACTCGAATCATTCCATACATTATAGGAGGAATCTCTTTGTGTTTAGAAAAAGAATCAGAAAGAGAACTACCACTTTTTACAGATTCAGCAACATCTTTCAGTATATCTTCAAATACACGATTCCCAACCACCGCACTAGTTAGCTCGATAGATCTAAGAATAGGAATACTCGAAGAGAGCATCGTGTCCATGTTATCTGCTATTCTAGATAGATAAAGTTTTAAATATATACTACGAAAAACTGGCAACGTAATTTTCATTCTATCAAAATACATTTTTCCAGATGGAGTTCTAGAAAATCGTGCCAACCAAACAACAAATATTATTATTGCAATCAATAGAAAGATTCCATAATTAACAAATAACTCACTAACTTTCATAATAATCTTTGTGAAAAATGGTATCTCCATACCAGATTCATTGATGATAGTTGCAAGTTTAGGAATTATAAAAGTAAACATCATACTCATAACGATAATGAAAACTCCTATCACGAACCCTGGATAAATGAGAGCATTTTTAGTTTTAGAAGTAAGTTGATATTGTCTGTCAAGATAATCGGCTAAATATGAAAAAGTTTGTGTTAATTTACCAGATTCTTCACCTGCTTTAACCATATTCACATAAAAATCAGAAAAAACCTCTTTGTGTTTAGCTAATGCTTGTGAAATATAAACACCGGATTTGATATCATCCGAAACCTCTCTTAATATCCTAGATAATTCTTTATTTTCTGTATTCTCAGCAAGTAAATTGAAAGCCTTTAATGCTGCAACTTGAGACTCAAAAAGAGTTGACATCTGCCGCCCCTCTAACTGGATTAACTTTTCTTGAAGCTG
>CAJAHC010000638.1 GCA_903939355.1 uncultured Methylococcaceae bacterium
CATCTTTGTGGTGAAGCAAGAAATGTGGCTGAACAATGGGTCCATTATGCAAAAACCATACTCGATAAAGGCATCGACAAACCAACGGCTTTTTTGGCAGGCGGTGAAACCACTGTCACGCTAAAAGGTAATGGGCGTGGAGGCCGTAACCAGGAAATGGTACTGGCTTTTGCTATTGCAGCAGAGCAACTCGAATTAAACTGTAACTGGATATTTCTTAGCGGTGGTACCGATGGTATCGATGGCCCAACCGACGCAACTGGTGGGATCGCTGATAATGGCACGCTAAAACGTATGATTCACGCAGGCATAAATCCGCTTACAATGCTAGATAATAACGACTCCTACACTGCTTTAAAAAGCTCACAAGATCTCCTTACTATCGGCGCAACCGGGACTAACGTAGCTGATCTGCAAGTATTGCTTTTATTCCCTAACTCTTACACAAATACCAAATCTTAATCAGGAGATACCATGTTTAAAAAATCTATGTCCATAGCTGGTTTTGATGACGATCTATTCCAAGCAATGGAAGAAGAACGTCTTCGACAAGAAGATCATATTGAATTAATTGCCTCAGAGAATTACGCCAGCCCAAGGGTTATGGAAGCCCAAGGCTCACAATTAACTAATAAATATGCTGAAGGTTATCCTGGTAAACGCTATTATGGCGGCTGTGAATTCGTTGATAAAGTTGAACAATTAGCAATTGATCGAGCTAAAGCATTATTTGGCGCTGATTATGCCAATGTTCAAGCGCACTCAGGCTCTCAGGCAAACATGGCAGTCTTTATGGCTTTGATTCAACCCGGAGATACTATTCTAGGCTTAAGTCTGGCCGATGGTGGTCATTTAACTCATGGAGCCAAACCTAATTTCTCCGGCAAAATATACAATGCTATCCAATATGGATTAAACAAAGAAACCGGTGAAATTAATTATGATGAAGTTGAAGCATTAGCCCTTGAGCATAAACCAAAAATTATTATTGCCGGGTTTTCCGCTTACTCACGAGTCTGGGATTGGCAACGTTTCCGAGACATTGCCGATAAAGTAGGCGCTTATTTTGTGGTCGACATGGCGCATGTCGCAGGTTTAATTGCTGCGGGCTTATATCCTAACCCCGTCCCCTTTGCCGACGTTGTTACCAGCACCACTCATAAATCCCTGCGAGGTCCTCGCGGTGGACTTATTTTGTGCAAAAGCAATCCAGAAATAGAAAAAAAGATTGATTCAAATATATTTCCAGGCATACAAGGCGGTCCTTCTATGCACATTATCGCCGCTAAAGCCGTTGCCTTTAAAGAAGCTATGCAACCCGAGTTCCGTTCTTACCAACAACAAGTGATTAAAAATGCTCAAGCGATGGCTTCTGTTTTTATCGAACGTGGGTTTGATGTCATTTCAAACGGCACCGACAACCATTTGATGCTGGTTTCTCTTATTCCCAAAGGCATTACCGGCAAAGCCGCGGATGCTGCACTGAACAAGGCACATATTACCGTCAATAAAAACGCAGTACCCAATGACCCTCAATCACCATTTGTTACCAGCGGCATTCGAGTTGGCACACCGGCACCAACAACGCGTGGTTTTAAAGAAGCAGAAATAATTGAAATTGCCCATATGATGTGTGATGTCATGGAAAATATCGATGATGAAGAAGTCAGTGCTCGCGTACGGGAAAAAGTAAGTAATCTTTGCCTACGTTTTCCTGTTTATTCTTAATTTATACCTACTGGGAAGCCTATAGAAACTCTTTTATTGAGTCTCTTTAAAATGAATATAAATAACACATCTGAGATACGCTAAATAAATCTCACGAAGGAAAAACGATGTCTGATATAGAAATCGCCCAAAAAGCGACGATGCGGCCAATCATCACTTTGGCAAAAGAACAATATGGTATAGATGCTGAACACCTTGATCCTATTGGACATTACAAAGCCAAAATATCACTAGAATACATTAGCAGCCTAATCAATAAGGAAGACGGTAAACTTATTCTGGTAACTGCCATCAGCCCAACTCCTGCAGGCGAAGGCAAGACTACCACAACAGTAGGCTTGGGCGACGCCATGAATCGCTTGGGCAAAAAAACTATAATGTGTCTGCGCGAGCCTTCCTTAGGGCCCTGCTTTGGCGTAAAAGGTGGCGCAGCTGGAGGTGGTTACTCACAGGTTGTGCCGATGGAAGATATCAATTTACACTTTACCGGTGACTTTCATGCCATTGGTGTAGCACATAACCTGTTATCGGCATTAATAGACAACCATATGAATCATGGTAACGCACTTGATATAGACCCAAGACGTATCCAATGGAAGCGGGTTGTTGATATGAATGACCGCGCTCTGCGTAACATAGTAGTTGGCATGGGGGGGCCTGCAAACGGTTATTTGCGTGAAGATGGTTATGACATTGTAGTTGCTTCAGAAGTAATGGCTATTCTTTGCTTAGCCACCGGTCGCGCTGACCTTAAAGAACGTTTGGGACGTATCGTCATCGGCTATAAATCTGATAACAAAACACCGGTTTATGCGCGCGACTTGAATGCGCAAGGCGCTATGGCTGCTTTATTAAAAGATGCTATCAAACCTAACTTGGTGCAAACACTGGAAAACAATATCGCTATTATTCATGGCGGTCCTTTTGCCAACATTGCCCACGGTTGCAACACAGTAACCGCTACCAAAACAGCGCTGAAGCTGGCTGATTATGTAATAACTGAAGCCGGTTTCGGCGCCGACCTAGGTGCTGAAAAATTTATTGATATCAAATGTCGTATGGCAGGGCTCAAGCCTTCGGCAGTCGTCTTGGTTACTACTGTAAGAGCACTGAAATTCCATGGCGGCATTGTCAAAGATGACTTAAACACTGAAAATTTGGCTGCTTTAGAACAAGGTTTTGTTAACCTTGAACGCCATTATCAAAATATTACCCAGCATTATGGTTTACCTTGCGTAGTGTGTATCAACCATTTTACGCTTGATACTGAGGCAGAAATTGCTTTACTCGAACAAAAATGTGAGGCGCTTGGCGCAACATGTGTAACTTCCAAACATTGGGCAGCGGGTGGTGCAGGTGCAGAAGCATTGGCCCATGCTGTAATTAATGTTGTTGACCATCGCGAATCTGAATTTACTTTCGTCTATGATGAAAATATCAGCTTATGGGAGAAAATTGAAACGATTGCCACCAAGTTATATGGCGCGAAAAAAGTCACTGCCAACGCCAAAGTAAAAGCCCAGCTAACTGAATGGAATACCGAATACGGAAAGTTTCCGATTTGTATGGCAAAAACACAAATGTCATTTTCAACCAATCCCAATGCCAAAGGAGCACCTTCCGGACACACCATAGAAATTCGGGAAATCAAACTGGCTAATGGCGCAGGCTTTATTGTTGCAATTGCGGGTGACATAATGACCATGCCCGGCCTACCTAAAGTACCCGCTGCTGAAAGAATTGATATTGATAATGACGGTAAAATAACAGGCTTGTTTTAGAATTTCACCCCCCGCAAAGGAGCCTCTATATTTATATCCATTTTTGTGTAAATTCATACTATGAATACCCCCCTGCTCTCTATTGAAAATCTCAGCGTCACCTTCAACCACCAGCAGACGGTAGTTGATAACATCAGCTTTACCATTAACGCAGGTGAAACCTTTGCCTTGGTGGGTGAGTCAGGCTCAGGCAAATCCATTACAGCTTTATCAGTACTAAGATTGTTACCCAACAATGCACAAATCAAAGCCCATGCCATCAATTTGCAAGGCGATAACCTGATCAAACGGGCAGAATTTGAGCTGTGTAAAATTCGCGGCAAACGTATCGGCTTGATTTTTCAAGACCCCATGTCCTCACTCAATCCGGTAATGACCATTGGCAGTCAAATAGAAGAAGTCTTAAAAATCCATTTCTCTTTATCCAGAAAAGACATCAAAACACGGGTGCTGGAACTTTTACAGCAGGTTGAAATACCAGCGCCTGAGCAACGGATTAAAGACTACCCGCACCAACTTTCTGGCGGCCAAAGACAGCGTGTCATGATTGCCATCGCCTTGGCAGGACAACCGGATTTATTGATTGCTGATGAGCCAACAACATCATTAGATGTCACCATTCAGGCGCAAATATTAACATTACTCAAAAATATTCAGCAACAAACCGGCATGTCCTTATGGTTGATTAGTCACGACTTGGCGCTGGTATCGACCATTGCGGAGCGTGTTGCCGTAATGCAAAACG
>CAJAHC010000639.1 GCA_903939355.1 uncultured Methylococcaceae bacterium
GAAGCCCTCTTATGAGGGCTTTTTTATGCCTATTGGGAAAACCCAAATGGGCATAATTATTCTCGTAATTCTTAAATACTTATTGATATAAGCAAATTTTCTAATTTTAATAGCCAAAAAAATCAGATTCTACACAGAAAACTAAGTGTATATATAAGCGCACTAGTAAAGCGTTAGCAAGACAAATCCAAGGAGCCTTACACGATGAAATTAAGAGAAAAAGAGGTTGAAGTAGGATGCTTGTATTTTACTGGTGCAAATCAATATCGTGCTGTGCTAGCGATGAAAGGTGAATTTATGATTTATGCGCCTAGTTTGGAAGGGATTGCATCATTAAATTTGAATGTAACAAAAATGCCATTTGAAAATCAGCCCTTCAAGAAGTGCCAGATTGTTACCTTCGCGAAAAAGGATTATCAGGTATTCGATTTCAATGGTATATCAGCAATTAAACATAAATTGAATGGATCACAGTTGGCAGAAGTAATTTCACAGTGTAATGCCAAATTAGCAATTAATCTTCTGCTTTAGTGGAAACAGTACAGGAGTGATATTTGCAATAAAAATGATGTAAAAATCAAATTTGAGTAAATGTAATTTTATTCGTTGCCAAAAATAGTAGTTATCTCAAATTAATACCCTTTGCGATTTTGTCCCCCATTTTCCAGGTTGGGGTCTAAAGATGCCTGCACAAGGTGTAGAACAAAAGCGACAATGACCGGAATTATCTAGATTCCACTCGGACAGTTCATACCAGTCACGACCTATCAATAGTTCTCCGCAGCTATGGCAATAAGTGCTGTCTGCTGATTTATCATGAGCATTGCCAATATAGGCATAATGTACACCATTATTTAGTGCTATTTGCCTTGCCAGTAACAATGATTTAACAGGTGTCGGCGATTTATCAAGCATTTTCCAATCAGGATGAAAAGCCGAAAAATGCATGGGTACATCAGGGCCTAAGTTCTCTAACACCCATTGGGTCATTGCTTCCAACTCTGCTTGTGAATCATTCTCTCCGGGAATGATTAAGGTCGTTAATTCCAGCCATGTTGACGTTTCATGTTTGATGTATTTTAGGGTATCCAGTACAGGTTCTAAATGTGCCCCCGTGATTTGATAATAAAAGCGTTCAGTAAAAGCCTTTAAATCAATGTTGGCGGCATCCATCCATTGATAAAATTCAGCGCGAGGTTCAGTCGTTACATAACCAGCTGAAACAGCGACTGATTTTATTCCTAACTCTCGACAGGCTTTGGCTGTATCAATGGCATACTCATGAAAAATAACAGGATCGTTATAGGTGTACGCAACACTTTCACAGCCATAGTTTAAAGCAGCGTTGGCGATGGCTTCGGGTGATGCCTTGCTCATAAGACTATCCATTTCTCGCGATTTGCTGATGTCCCAATTTTGACAAAATTTGCATGCAAGGTTGCAGCCTGCCGTACCGAAAGAAAATACCGGTGTACCAGGTAAAAAATGGTTAAGTGGTTTTTTTTCGATAGGATCAATAGCAAATCCGCTAGAGCGACCATAGCTGGTCATGACCATTTCATTTTCCAAGTTTTGTCTCACAAAGCAAAGTCCGCGTTGGTCTTTATGAAGCTTGCAGTACCGTGGGCAAAGATCACATTGAATACGCTCATCTTCAATCTTATGCCAATAGCCGGTTTTTACTGTGTCATGGCTAATAAAAGTAGTCATGTTATTCTCCAGAATCAATTGTGGAATTATTTATTGAGTTGAACTAATAACGCCCAGTATCCGCTTCTTTTGTAATAAGGTAAAATAATTCATATTGTTTTACAGATTTTCGTTTAATTCTGTTATTAAGCAACTATATGGGAGCATTTGTAATGAATAGAAAACCTGCCGTAGCTGGATCTTTTTATCCCGGCGATCCGAAACAACTACATCTAATGCTGGATCAGTATTTAAATGATTGTGAATTAGTTGCTAATGTACCTAAAGCACTTATTGTTCCACATGCCGGTTATATTTATTCCGGTGCTGTTGCCGCCAGTGCCTATAGTCGACTAAAAAACGCACACAATCGTATTACTCGGGTTGTAATTATAGGTCCTTCACATCATGTCGCTTTCAGAGGTCTTGCTTTAAGTAAAGCACACTCATTTATTACGCCTTTAGGTTCGGTAATAGTTGATCAAAGAGCCTCAGAAACAATGGCTACATTCTCTTATGTCGATTACATTGAACAAGCTCATATGTTTGAACATAGTTTGGAAGTTCATTTGCCTTTTTTACAGGAAATGCTGGATAATTTTAAAATTGTACCGATTGTTACAGGTGATGCATCTCCTGAACAAGTTAGTCAAGTTATTGGGGCCCTTTGGGGAGGCGATGAAACCTTGATTGTTATCAGTTCTGATTTAAGTCATTATCATGATTATACAACTGCTAGACAGTTGGATAAAACAACGAGTGCAATTATTGAACAGTTGCAATATGAGAATCTAGAAACTGAATCAGCTTGCGGTAAAGTGCCAATTAGTGGATTGTTGAAGCTGGCAAGGAAAAAATCACTGACAATTAAAACAATTGATTTGCGCAATTCGGGTGATACCTCTGGAGATAAACATAGAGTTGTGGGGTATGGTGCATATGTCATTGAATAAAGAAAATCAAAAGTGTTTATTGAACTTAGCAAAAAGATCAATACAACATGGTTTGCAAACCGGCCAATCATTACAGCTTGATTTAGCCGATTATCCTGACGAATTAACAGATAAGAGAGCCACGTTTGTTACACTACAAATACATGATCAATTACGAGGCTGTATTGGAGTGTTAGAAGCGATAAGGCCACTTGCCGTAGATATTTCAGAAAATGCATTTTCGGCAGCATTTAAAGATCCTAGATTCCCACCACTTTCAAGGAAAGAGTACGATCTGTTGGACATTCATATTTCTTTATTAACACCTCCTGAGTTGGTCTTTTTTGAATCTGAACAGGATTTAATAAGTCAATTACGGCCTTATATTGATGGGTTAATCTTGGAAGAGGGGTTTCGACGCGGAACCTTTCTGCCTTCGGTATGGGAGCAGTTACCAAAGCCGGACATTTATCTTCGGCATTTAAAACAAAAAGCGGGCCTAAATCCAGATTATTGGTCTGATACCATTAAGGTTTATCGGTATCAAACGGAAATTATAAGTTGATTTTTTTGATTACAGTTCCGAGTAAAGTACTCACGATTAGATTGCAAGTTCATTAATGGATAGTCTTAGTCTATAATTCTTAAAGAATGTCAAACATGCGTCATGTGGCGGTACCATATACTTTGTTTGTTTCATAAATTAATGAGGTAAATCATGTCAATTAAAATAGAATTCGATAATTTAGTAGAACAGTTAAAATCAGAGCGTGATGAAATAGCTTTAAAAATACATTTAGCTTCCATGGAAGCTAAAGAAGAATTTGAATGCGCGGAAAAAAATTGGACTCAATTGAAAATTAAAGTGAATGAATTAGCCAATGAATCAAAGGAAACTTCCGAAGAACTAATAACCAAAGCTAAAATAGTAGGAGAAGAGCTTAAAGAGACATATAGCCGCATCAGCAAGCGCATATCCGAATAATCATTTCAACTTAATATATTAAAAATGTGCTGTGGTGGAACCACCCATAGAAATATTACAAGATATAACCCCCCATAGAAATATTACAAGATATAACCCCCATCTGGAAATAAAGATTTATCCACCCCAATTTAACCTGACAGATATATCTAAAAATCAGTAACTGTCGGGTTAGGGTTTGAACCACTCATA
>CAJAHC010000640.1 GCA_903939355.1 uncultured Methylococcaceae bacterium
CTATACGACTGACTGGAAGGAATTGGTGTGGGTAAAATAGCCATGACTATCTAACAGGTAAAACTTCAGACTTGAGCTGGCGACTTAATAAATTAGTTTCAACTTTATCTGCTATTGGTTGTTTGTTTTCGACCCCTTGCGGTCAATCTGATATTGATCTAGGCTTCCCTATAGCGGTCATTAGAAAATTAACGTTATCAAACTAAAGCCACTTATCTTTTAAGTTAGTTTCTATAGGTATTTATACGTATTGTTTTATTATTAATAAACAATACAATTTTACTTTTGCTTTACCTAGTCCCATCGCACATTTAATTTGTGAGTATTGCGTTACAACTACCACAGGACTTGACACTGGCAGGATGCGCCCTAATTTGAACTATAAAGTATCGAAGGTAGTTAGACCTTACTAAGGATTCCAAACTATATCTTTTATCAGCTACCTAGCAAAAATTAAACACCATGACAGCAATCATAGATCTCTTCGGACTTAAAGGCTTTATTCCTCATGGCTACTGCTTATTATGGAGTCCGGCATTGCTTTGGTTACATGCCGCCTCAGATTTTCTGATTTTTCTGGCCTACTTTTCTATTCCTTTAACGCTTATCTATTTTATTAAGCAACGCAAAGAAATACCCTATCCACGACTCTTTTTTATGTTTGCTGGTTTTATTATTGCCTGTGGGATCGGGCATTTATTATCCGCACTGACTATCTGGATACCGCTTTATTGGCTGGAGGGCTGGGTTAAAGGCTTTACCGCTCTTATTTCTATCACCACTGCAACAATGATGTTCTGGGTTATTCCAAAAGCATTGGCCTTGCCAACCCTCAAGCAACTTCAAGAAGAGCTACACCAAAGGCAAATCATAGAAAATCAACTGAGACTCTTTGAAAATTTGTTTGAAATGACCTCTGATTGCATGTTTATGATCAGTCCTAAACAAGATTTTAGATTTGTATTCGTTAATGCGGCTACTTGTCAGCATTTTGGTGAAGATCGCGAGCAATTATTAAAATGGCGCGTTCCAGATTGGAATCCTAATCTCCAAACTCAAAATGATCTGGATGCTATATGGCTAAGTATTAAAGGCAAAAAAGGCATTATTTTTGAGACCTTTCATCGTTTGCGTTCCGGTATAGAAATACCTGTCCAGGTTTCCGCCAACTATCTATCCTACCAAGACGAAGAGTATTTAGTCGGTTATTTCCAGGACATCACCGAACGTAAATTGGCAGAAACAAATCTTCGAGCTAGCGTTCATTATATTCATAGCTTACTTGAGGCCAGTTTAGACCCTGTAATCACCCTCACGATGGCAGGCAAAATAGTGTCTGTTAATAAAGCGATGGAATCTATTACCGGCAAAACCGCTGATCAGCTTATCGGTAGCGATTTTTCCACTTATTTTATCAAACCAGAAAACCTACAGTCCTGTTACCCAGACGTACTCGAAAAAGGCTTTATTGGCGACCTTAACTTACAACTTCAGCAAGTCTCAGGAAACACCCGCTTGGAGGTGCTTTTAAATATCAGCTTATATTATAACGAACAGATTAAGGCGTCTGAAATGCTGGTGATGATGCGCAACATTACTGCGCAGAAACAAGCTATTGAAAAACTGGAAATGGCCGCCAGTGTCTTTAGTCATGCGCAAGAAGGCATTATGATCACGCAAAAAGATGGTGAAATTATCGACGTTAATAATGCCTTTACTGAAATTAGTGGCTATAGCCGAGAAGAACTCTTGGGCAAAAACCCGCGCATACTGGGTTCCGGTCGTATGGCCATAGAATCCTACACGGCTATGTGGCGGGATTTAACTACCAAAGGCCATTGGTACGGTGAAATTTGGAACCGACGTAAAAACGGTGAGGTCTATGCCGCCATGGAAAATATCACTGCCGTCGTCAATAGCCAAGACAATTCCAGGCAATATGTAGCACTCATATCGGACATTACCAAGATCAAAGAACATCAGTTTGAACTGGAACATATGGCTCACTTTGATCCTTTAACCAATTTACCTAACCGCGTATTATTGGCTGATCGGATAAAACAAGCAATTGCTCATTCACGCCGCTCGGCGGAAATTATTGCCTTGGTGGTTCTTGATCTTGACGGCTTTAAAATGGTTAATGATACCCATGGGCATTTAGCGGGCGATCAATTACTCATTGGCGTGGCGAATGCTATGCAGCAAACCCTGCGTGAGGTTGATACCCTTGCTCGTTTGGGCGGTGATGAATTTGTTGCCTTACTGATCAATGTCGGTGGTATTGAAACTAGAGAACCTTTATTTACCCGTTTATTGACTGCTGCCGCATTACCGGTGATCTTCGATAAGGTTGTTTTGCAAGTATCAGCCAGTATGGGGGTCACCTACTATCCGCAAATAGAAGATGTGGATGCTGACCTTCTCATGCGTCAAGCTGATCAAGCCATGTATCAAGCCAAGATGAGCGGAAAAAATCGTTACCATATCTTTGATACGGCTCTCGACAAGCTAACCCGCAGTCATAATGAAAGCTTGGATAAAATACGTCTTGCCTTGGCTGCCAATGAATTTGAGCTTTATTATCAGCCTAAAGTTAACCTGCGCTTGGGTAATGTTGTCGGGGCAGAAGCCTTGATTCGCTGGCAACACCCCAGCAAAGGACTTCTCGCACCGGCAGAGTTTTTGCCTTTAGTCGAGAATCATCCACTTTCTGTTGAAATAGGCGAATGGGTCATCAATACCGCCATGAGCCAAATAGAAAGTTGGCATAAAGCCGGCTTACATCTACCGATCAGCGTCAATATTAGTGCAATGCATCTTCAACAAGATGGGTTTCTTGACTGTTTACGTCATTTACTAAAAATCCATCCCACGGTTAAACCGAGGGATATAGAACTGGAAGTTCTGGAAACCAGCGCCATGAGAGATTTAAACAAGGTCTCTCAATTAATAGCCGATAGTCGAGATATCGGTATATTATTTTCTCTGGATGATTTTGGCACGGGTTATTCCTCGCTGACGTATTTGAAACGATTACCCATCAGTCAACTTAAGATAGATCAGAGTTTTATCCGCGATATGCTGAGTGATGTCGATGATCTGGCGATTGTTGAAGGGGTATTGGCTTTAGCCAATGCCTTTAGCCTTGAAGTGGTGGCTGAAGGCATGGAAACGAGCGCTCATGGTGAAATGCTGCTCCAACTCGGCTGCGATTTGGCACAAGGCTATGCCATTGCTCGCCCCATGCCAGCGGCTGCTTTTGAAAACTGGATCACTACCTGGCAACCTGACCCGAACTGGGTGGATCTACGTTCTATTACACGCGCCAATTTACCGTTATTATTCGCCAATACAGAATATAAAACCTGGCTAAATAGCGTAAAAAATTATTTAGTGAACAAAGGCCCCAAGCCCGAAACGTCAAACTCTCGCTTTGCTTTATGGTTAGTTAACAATAGCGCACTCAAGAAGGGTAATTATGAAACCCTCTTAACCCAACACCAAGCCCTCCATGCCTACGCTGAAAAGTTAATGGCGCTTCATGATACAGGTCAAACCAAACAGGCACTGGCAGGATTGCCCGAACTTAAAAAAAAGGAAGAAGCTTTGCTTGTAAATCTGAAAATACTGTTACTGGAAACCGTGCAGTCGGTTTAACGCAATCTTCATTTTTTTGTAAGTATTTACCTTCATACTTCCCTATAGATCGACGC
>CAJAHC010000641.1 GCA_903939355.1 uncultured Methylococcaceae bacterium
CCATGCCTGAGCTATAACCAGACCCATAATCCTGATCACCTAATCCTTTCGGCTCTACATTACCTAATCGAGCTTGAGCATCTAACGATAAACCACTGCCATCGAAAAAGCCCAACGCATGATGAATTATCTTACTATTTCCAGGTATTATTTGCGATTTTCGAACATTAAATCCTTCCGGATTATTAAAGGGTATGACAAAGGTACGGTATAAATCATCGCCCTTTGCAGCTAGATGAAACGTACCCGGTACTTGAAGAACTATATCAGGCGGATTTTCATCATCCCACGTGTCGACGGATTTAAATTCAATAGGTTTACGGGCATTTTTTAAATCGCCTTGAGGACAATCGTTGTCTACCCAATTGGCTATCATTGAGATGTCTTGACTAGAAAGCCTCTTATCATCTTTCATCGGGAGGCCGGCTGTTACTGACCATGGCGGCATTTTTTTAGTACTGGTCGCGTGTTTAATCAGTGCGGCCCAATTTTTGGCATCTTCGTAGGTCACTAACGAAAAGGGCGCTATCCCTAAGGGATTATGACAAGTCTGACAATGGTCTTGTAAAATAGGTTCTATATCACCATAAAAAGTAACCCCATTCGGCTCAACTTTAAGAGTGGATTTATCAGGGTTGGAAGGTGGTTCTGATTTGGTTGATAAGCTATCTGAATTTGTATGGGCGAAACCAGTAAGGGGAGTAAGTATTATTATTGCGACAATAAACCACTTGAAATTAAATTTTTTCATACTGTTAAATCGATATAGCGTTTCATACTAAAATCTGATGAACCCAAGAAATTGCACTTTAATAAAAATATTACACTTTTAGGGCCGCTTAGTTTTTTCTTTATAGAGCTGGTTATTTGAAAGTTATGACCCAACGATCTCAGGTCATAACTTAAAAAAACGTTAGTGACTCTTTAGTTATTTTGGTCTCACGATGTGATAAACAGACATTAAAGCTTTACCATCTGGGGCCAATTGTGATTCATAAGTACCACTAATCCCTTGATAACCTTGTGTTCCACCAAGAATTTCGCCTGAAAATTTGGAAACCGGATTTGCTTTCACGACCTTGTTTGGCACCTCGATTACATCTTTTATCCAAAAAGTACCTTCAGGTAGTTTTACTAAAACTAAAAATTCACGTGTATCTATATCAGTTTTCTTATCGTGGTTAATCACAAATGAAATTGAATGACCTTTACCGACAACGTCACCATTCTCGATAAAGCTAAGGTCAGAATCACGTAAGCGAATATGACCTACTCTATAATCTGCTTTAACATTATGCACGTCTACAGGTTCGGTTAAAGCTGCATAAACAGTCAAATCTTCTGCTTTTACAGTGGTTACCATTACAGTCATCGTCAGAAACACAAATGCCATCAAGATATTTCTGAAACAAATACTATCTTTTTTTATCATCAAATTACTCATTTTTATCCCCTAAGTTTATTTATTAATAACTTTATATTTAATCAACTGAATGCAATTTACAAATAGTAAACACTAAAATACTCTATTTTTTTTAAAAAAAAAACCATATATTTGGAGTAGCAATAAATATTTTTCCGCCCTCCAACACAGGAGCGACTCTGCAAATGCTTCAAAGACTAACTTGTCATGACTTTTTTGTTACCTTTATGTAAGTAAAAATAAGATTCAATTAACATGGCGACATACCTTTTTTTTTGAGATTCGATCGCCCAGTTCAGCCTAATCGAATGTACCGCTGACCATTCAACCATCTTCCTATCCATGTGTAACGGACAAGCGATTGATAGCTAAACATACTGATGGCAAAGGTGACGACATTGATAAAAAGTAATTTGGCTCCGACAGAACTCCAGTCTGATACCAAAACCTGAAGGGCGATGATTATCGGAAGATGGATGAGATAAACCCAATACGACGAATCTGCGAGGTAACGCGCAATAGGTGAAGGGTTATTGAAAACGCTGACGTAGAATCCGATCCAACCGAGCACTGCAAGGCTTAACGTAAACGCATTAGCGATAGATGCCATCCACATTAATTGACCACCTCCACCGTCAGAGTAAAGCTTTAATTCACAAAAAAATGCTAAGCTGCTAGCAATAACGCTCAACGAAATTAGAATCTTCCAACGCCCAGCAAAAATATCCAGCAAATCCGAGCATTTTTGAAGCCACCATCCCACACAAAAGAAGAACCCATAAATTAATAGGGCAGCCGGATCA
>CAJAHC010000642.1 GCA_903939355.1 uncultured Methylococcaceae bacterium
ATTTCTACCAGTTTTTCTTCGGCGCGATTAAGGACGCCCTCGTTTTTAACGAGCGCGGCATCAATATTAATTTCACTCATATCATTGACGATTACGGCTATTTTTAAGCCCTCTCGATTGGCAAGAATATGATTAAGCAGCGTGGTTTTACCTGCCCCTAAAAAGCCGGATAAAACCGTAACGGGCAATAGTTTTTCAGTCATAAATATTTTTAAACTTATTGTGATGCATAGTTGTTTAATTTTTCAGATTTATTATTAGTAATAATATACTATGTTATAACATAACATTTTTATTCGTCAATTATTATTACCTTCGCAATTTTCAGTGGCTTTGAAGCCAAATCAATAATGCCATTAATGCAAAACCGTTACGGCGCAATTGATTTAACTTTCTTTGGCGACTATACCCGTGGTACCTTTACACAAGGCAGTAATGTTCCTCGTATGCCACCTCTACGTTATGGGATGCAACTAACTTACGGCAAAAATGACTGGTCAACTGAAGCCCGACTAACGCGAGCAGAAGCACAAACCTATGCTGGTGAAAATCAATCAAATACACCGAGCTATATTCTACTTAATTTGGGTGCACAGTATCACTTGGCGACTTTTCATGAATCCAAGGCAATGCTATTTGCAAGCGGCAAAAACATGCTTAACGAAGATATTCGTAATTCCACCTCTTATTTACGTAACTTAGCTCCCGAACCCGGTCGGAGCGCAGAAATTGGTATTCGAATCAGTTACTAAATAAAAGTTGCGTATTCACTCATGCTTTCTATTTTTTATTAACACTCAGATCCCAATTATCTTTGTTTACAGGAATCTATATACTGTTTTTACATCAATCCCAAACCCGATCAACAATATTCAAATATGTTACTATCGAATAATGGTAATGGCCTATCAGCGCCTTTTTTTAACCCTGCAACTCTCCTATTACATTGTTTTGAAGCTAACTTTAAGGCCATAACTATGTAATGATATTTTTAATTTTTAAAATCAAGACGTCTACGCTTGTATATTAATTTATTTTCAACGATAATGACCGTCTTTTAGCCCGTAGGCTAAATCATAATGGTGATCGTATTGGTCCTCTCGCAACGATACGCTGTAAACCCCGCCAGGTCCGGAAGGAAGCAACGGTAGCAGCAGATTCGTGTGCCGGGATGTGGCTGGTACGATTACCGCCCAATATTATCACTACTTTTCGAGCCTGCCATGAATTATCAGGTTCTCGCCAGAAAATGGCGACCTCAGAATTTTACAGAAGTCGTCGGTCAAGATCATGTCGTAAAATCGTTAATCAACGGCTTACAACATAATCGACTTCATCACGCCTATTTATTTACAGGTACTCGCGGTGTAGGGAAAACCACCATCGCCAGAATCTTGGCTAAAGCAATAAACTGCGAAAATCTCCAAGACTTTAATCCTTGTGGCGTTTGTTCGATATGCAAAGCTCTTGATGAAGGTCGTTTTTTAGACTTGATAGAAGTTGATGCAGCATCCCGCACTAAAGTTGAAGATACTCGTGACTTACTCGATAATGCCCAATATGCTCCCAGCCACGGCAACTACAAAGTTTACATAATTGACGAAATTCACATGTTGTCTGGGCATAGTTTTAACGCCCTATTAAAAACACTAGAAGAACCGCCACCACATGTGAAATTTCTTTTAGCCACCACAGATCCGCATAAAATTCCTGTTACCGTACTTTCTCGTTGCTTACAATTTAATTTAAAGCGTTTGCTTCCTGCTCAGATTTTTACGCAAATGGAATTCATACTGCAACAAGAAAACATTAACTTTGAAACAGCAGCGTTAAAATTATTGTCTCGTGCGGCCGATGGAAGTATGCGTGATGCCTTAAGTTTACTCGACCAAGCCATTGTTTATGGTAATGGTAGCGTATCAGCTGTAGAGGTAAGAGATATGTTAGGCACTGTGGCACAACAACCGGTTGAGGAGATATTAATCGCTTTAGCACAAAACAATGCATCGGCAGTTTTAAACAAAATTAATGAAATTGCCGATTTAACACCTGACTTTAGTGATGTATTACATCAAATACTTCAAGTCCTTCATCGCATTGCATTAATTCAACAAATACCTACGGCAATTGATCATGACTTTGATAATGACTTAATTGCATCATTATCATCAAAACTTAGTCCAGAAGATGTTCAACTTTTTTACCAGATTGGTTTGGTAGGCCAAAGAGACCTTAACTTGGCACCTGATCTAAAAAGCGGCTTTGAAATGGTAATGTTGCGCATGCTAACATTCAAGCCAGTATCAATACCACACAGTACCGTTAAAGCAAATACAGACAAACTAGCCCCAACAACACAACCTGCAATACAAAAACTTCCAATTGAACCTCAACAAAAGTTATCAATTGTAAATACAGACAAAAATAATTGGCTATCAATGATTATTGAAATGAAGCTCACTGGTGCAACTAAGGAATTTGCCAATAATTGTGTATTAGAAAATATTGATGAAAAAATCTGCAGTTTGATAGCAGACCCAAATCATATCAAAGGATCACGAACCTTAGAAACGCTAGAAACGGCACTCCAAAATTTCTGTGGCGCACCCATTAAGTTAATAATAAAATCTACAAAAACCACGCTTGATACACCAGCAATACAACTAATAAAAGAGCAAGACAACAAACAGCAAAACTCCATTAAAGCCATTAATTCAGATCCGAATATCCAGGCTTTAAAAGACAATTTTAACGCACGGGTTTTACCCGGCACCATAAAACCGATATAGCACTAGAGATAAAAAATGAAAAATGCATTGGGTAACATTATGCAGCAAGCACAAAAAATGCAAGAGAATCTCAAGAAAGCACAAGATGAACTGGCTTTGATTCAAGTACAAGGGGAATCCGGTGGAGGCTTGGTTACCATCATTATGTCTGGCAAACGAGAAGCGAGAAAAGTTACTATTGATAACTCGCTATTAAATGAAGATAAAGACATGCTTGAAGATTTAGTTGCTGCCGCAATTAATGATGCTGTCAACAAAGTAGCCAAACTGAAAAAAGAAAAAATGTCGGATGTAACGGCTGGCATTCCTTTACCCCCCGGATTTAATCTACCATTTTAATATGCAAAGAAAAGGCTTGCTTGGGCAGTTAATACAAAATTTTTGCTGCTTGCCTGGTGTAGGTCCTAAATCAGCACAACGTATGGCATTTTATCTGTTGCAGCGAGATCGTATTGGCGCGAAATTATTGGCTG
>CAJAHC010000643.1 GCA_903939355.1 uncultured Methylococcaceae bacterium
GGATATGTTGCCTAGTTATTTGGTTGAGGCGATAATCACCAAATTCATCTTTCAACCTTAAGCGATAAAAGCCAAGGACTGTCTTCCATGAGCGTTTACGTACCTTCACATAGGGCATATAGTGCTGCTCAAAGAAATCTGAATAATTTAGCACCGCTTTTTTAGCCTTTTCCTCACCTCGAGGATCAGCGCCCAAATTGATTTCAGATTTTAGCGTCTTCACAGCCTTACGGGCCTCGACCAAAGTCATTTCATGCGTCTTGCTGATCTTCTGATGACACGTTTTACCTTTACTGTCTTTATAGCGCAGGTAATAAGTACCCTGCCCTGGACTACTTTTACGTACTTCGACATACAATCCCGCCAAGTCTATATCGCAAAACTCTATTCGGGCTTTACCTTCGGGGCAATGCAATTCATTATTGATGAACGGCTGGGTCAGTTTAATAATCGGCACGGTGCGCCTCCTTAATTGAGATCTAGGAATAGGTACCCAAATTTAAACAGCAAATGGGTACCTGTTAATTTTTTACTTTAATTCATATAGTTTGGGGTACTCATGAAGCCCTCTGACCTCTCGCAAGTTAATCAATCCATATTTCACGATCTCAGAAATACAAATACCTGCAAGTTTTTTATCCCCGTTCGAAAGCGCCGACCAAAATGTCTTACTGCATAATTTTTTTGAGGGATAAGGTGTGTTTCGCTCCAAATTAATTTGGTTATCTTCGATGTCCATATAAATATCGAGTAAGAAAACCGGATCTATGCAAAATCTGGTGTTCATTCGAATAGGTTCTTTATCTTTATTCATAATTCTTCAATCCTTCATTTCAAATTGGGGGTGATTAAATGCGGGTGCCGCAAATCCATGAAGCACCCGCTGTGCTCTAGTTAGAAAGGAAGATCATCTTCGATAAAAAGCTGATCAATAACCATACTCGGCATCGTCGGCATTAGTTCAAAGAAGTCGCCGCGCCTTGTTGGAAGGTCATACATAAAATATGGAATTTCTGACCGCCTAACCATAAATTTAAAAATATTACAGGCCTTAATGGCGGCTTTGTTACCAAGCAAATCTAAGAACGCATCACCTAATATTTGCTCACACTGATAGATAGCCTCTCCATTTAAAAAATCATAACGAGACTTTGCATGATTTTTAATAAAGTTATAGAAATTGCCATCGACTCTAGAACCGTCATGAAGCTTGATAAATTTGTCTACAGGATTAAATATGTTCATTTCTTTTTCCTATGTTTTTGTCTTTTAAGAGGCAATTTATTTACCTGCATGAAAAGACCATTAAAAGTTAAATTGATTTTTTCCTATTGGAAAAGACTTTTAAAAGGAAACTTTATGAAGACTTAGAGAAAGAACAGAGATAAGGAAATGCTTGAGGACACGACAGAAGTCTCTTGAGAAAGATAGAAACTAATTAAGACACGGTGTTATTTAAATAACAAAGCTATTGCTGAAGAATAAATATTTATTGGATAGCCAGGTTTTTTTAAATTCCTAAAACTATTTTTAATAGCCTACACTTTTTCAACGTAAAGTCAATAGCTTTAAAAAATGATCGACACCTCCATTAATTGTCACCTCTAAAGTAACTTAATCAGTAGAGTCAAATAGACGGCTAACTTAATTAAAAGTCCCAACCGAAACAACGAACTGAAGAGTGGATAATTTGAGTGTGTCCGGTTAAGTCACTTCCACGGCGTCGCAGGTTCGTCGAGGGTGAGACGGGATGGGTTCTGTCAGGTTACTGCCCAAAAATGCCGAGATGTACCTGTTTGGGCTCCATTTGGCGGCATCTTTGGGTTTCCGTCGATACATTCGTCATGTGGGGCTGTTTCCATCCTA
>CAJAHC010000644.1 GCA_903939355.1 uncultured Methylococcaceae bacterium
GAGACACTGCCAATCATTTTTGACGTTACTGTTTGTAATGAGGCGATTATTCAATTGACGGGAAATTTACCTAATTTACGTAAAAACATCAATGATGAGCAGTGTTTACTAATAGTTACCTGCCAGTCTTTATGCAAAGACAATAAAATCAGTTATCACCGATTGATGTCTTATTGGGTCAAGCACCTTTTTGGCTGTGCGTCTGGATTGCAAATACGCAGTATTATTGTGGGCTCAAATGCAGTGCTTCAAATAGAAAGCATCTCAATTGTAGATGCGACGGCAATACTAGTAGAGTTAGCAAATGCTTTATGTCGTGGCCTGCAAGAACCTTTGCCAGTAGCAATAAAAACAGCATTCGTTTGGTTATCAAAGGGTGATAGTAGTGCGGCTAAAAAAGAATATGAAGGTGACGAATGGAATAACGGTGAAGTTGATTATGACCCCTATCTAACGCGATTTTTGCCAAATTTCTATCATTTGCAAGCGCAACATAATAAAGAAGATGTTGGCTTTGAGTATTGGGCTGAGTTGCTATACAAAAAAGCTTTTGAGCATATTAAATTCTACGAAGAGGTTCATGAATGAGTGCTGTCAGTTCATTGGATATTCTTAGTTTTCCATTGTACGGGACCCGCCTGATTGAGGCGAGTGCCGGCACCGGTAAAACCTATACGATTGCTGCGCTCTATGTGCGATTGATTTTAGGGCACGGTATGGAACAGTATCCATTGGCACGTGACTTGTTACCCACGGATATTCTGGTAGTGACTTTTACTGAGGCTGCCACTAAAGAACTTCAGGAAAGAATCCGGGAACGTTTGAGTTCGACTGCTCGGTATTTTCGCTATAGAAAGACCATCGAGGCTGATCCGTTTCTTATAGAGTTACTTAATCAATTTCCGGAAGAGCAATGGGCAAGTTGTGCACAGCGTCTTGAGTTAGCTGGTAAATGGATGGATGAAGCAGCGGTTTACACAATTCATGGTTGGTGTAACCGTATGTTACAACAGCATGCATTTGCAAGTGGTAGTTTATTTCAGCAAGAAGTTAAGACAGATGACACTGAGCTTTTTCAACAAGTAGTCTATGATTATTGGCGAACATTTTATTATCAATTGGTTGATCAGGATACTCATCTAAAAATTATATTCACAGAGTTTAATGATCCGAACACTTTACTGAAAGTGGTTAAGTCTTTTATTGTCAATAATGATCCAATCGATACATGTGCAAGTGAAGTACAAAGTATTAATGCCTTATGTGAGAATGTATTAATACAAAAAAATACGCAACTTGCCGCATTAAAATTACCATGGAAAAAATGGTCAGGTGAGATAAAAGAATTACTTGATACAGCGGTTGCAGAAAAGATTCTTCCAGCAGTAAATTACAATGTTAAAAACCGGACGAATTGGATTAAAAAAATTAATGAATGGGCTTCAACGCCTGAACAAATTGATCTTAAAATAGGACAAGGATTTGTCAATTTATCATCTGATGGAATGGCTTTTTTGGTTAAAGCAGGGAAGCCTCCAATTCATGAGGCTTTTGAAGCTATTGGCAAACTTCAACAGCAGTTAGCAACTCTGCCTGATGTAAAAATTGAACTTATCGCACATGCTGTCTATTGGGTTCGGCAACGTTTAGATACAGAAAAGAAACGTCTGGCGCGTATAACTTTCAATGATATGTTAACGCGCCTTGATGTGGCTTTGCAGGGTATAAATGGAGAGTGCTTTGCTAATATTATTCGCGAACAATTCCCTATTGCATTAATTGATGAATTTCAAGATACCGATCCTGTGCAATACCGGATTTTTGAAAAGCTATATCCCACGAATGAGAAAATGGGTTTGGGTTGTTTTATGATTGGTGACCCCAAGCAAGCAATTTATTCATTCAGGGGGGCGGATATATTTACCTATTTAAAGGTGCGCCAAGAAACAATAGGTAAACACTACAGTTTAGCTATTAATTACCGGTCAACAAAACCTTTGGTAGAAGCTATCAATCAGGTATTTCTTTATGCCGACAAAACTCAACCCAAAGGGGCTTTTCTTTTTAAAACAAATGGCAGTAATCCATTACCCTTTGTTGATGTTAATGCACAAGGATTAAAATCAGTATGGCAAATTAATGGTCAGGCTGCAAAACCCTTGACTTTTTGGTGTTGGGAGACTCAAGAGTCGATATCCTTAAGTGTTTATAGGAGCCAGATGGCTGAAATAACGGCAAGTGAAATTGTTAGCTTGCTTAGTTCCAGTCAACAACAGTTAACCGGTTTTTTAAGTGAGGATGGACTGTTAGAACCTTTACAGCCAAAAGACATTGCCATATTAGTGCGTACAGCAAAAGAAGCTAAAACGATGAGTGTAGCCTTGGCTAGGCGACAATTAGCTAGCGTTTATCTTTCTGAGCGCGAATCAATATATTCAAGCATAGAAGCTCAAGACATCTTGATTTGGTTGAAAGCGTTAGCTGATCCTCAAGATGAACGAAAGGTTAGGTCGGCACTAGGCACGAGTACTTTTGGCTTTAGTTATCAATATTTGCAACATCTTGCACTTGATGAAGCGGATTGGGAAGTTCAACTGGAACGTTTTGTTAATTATCACCATTGTTGGCAACAAGATGGTATCTTGCCGGCTCTTCGTTATTTGATTAATGATTATGACTTGCATAGTCTAGAGACGCGGACTAATGAAAGCGAGCGGTGTTTAACCAATTTATTGCATTTAGCTGAGTTGCTTCAAAGAGCCAGTGGTCAATTAGAGGGTGAACAAGCCTTAATTAGATATTTGGCAGAAGCCATTTCAGATGGAAATGATCAAGCCTGTGATGAAAATATTTTGCGGTTGGAGAGTGATGCTAATTTAATTAAGATCATTACTCTTCATAAATCAAAGGGTTTGGAATATCCCTTAGTTTTTTTACCTTTTATTTGTAGTTTTAGAGAGCCAAATAAGCGTGATGCCTATTTTCGCTACCACAATGATAGGCAAGAGCTATGTATCGATTTAACAAAAAGTGATACGAGTAGAAAGCTCAGTGATCAAGAGCGCCTTCAAGAAGATTTACGTTTAGTTTATGTAGCGATGACACGTGCGAAGTATGCCTGTTGGTTAGGCTTTGCTGCGATAAAGTATGGCAACTCAAATGCCTGTCAGCTGGAAAAAAGTGCTATGGGCCACCTTATTGCATGGAAGGAGGGGCAGTTAGCTAATACCTTGTCTACGCAACTTGCAAAAATCCAAGCAGACTGCCAGCACATTGTTATTGAAGCATTGCCAAATCGGACTAGTGCGATTTATGTTCCAGTGAAGGAAGAACAGCTCAATGTAAACGTTGCAATCGCCAAAGCAAAAATTGCTGATCATTGGTGGATTGCAAGTTATAGCGCCTTACTTATTAATGATGAAAACATTGGTTTTCTCACACCCACTATCATAATTGAAGAGCCAGAAACCTTTGAGGAAGAGATATTCCGTGATGAGGGTGAAGTGGAGCCAAGTGCACTTAATTCTAAGATTGGAATAATAGATGTTCATAGTCTTCCAAAAGGTGCAGGAGCAGGTGTTTTAGTACACGCTTTGTTGGAAAATTGCGGCCGAGCAGGATTTTGTGAAAGTCATAAGGATCATATTCAGAGGAGGAATTGGATTGATTCTTTGTGTAGTCAGACAGCTTGGGATAAAAATAATGACATCATGGCCACAACCTTGGACACATGGTTAACACTGCCCTTATTTGAAGGTGAAGATTTGTGTTTAGCGCATCTACAATTAGGTCAATATCAAATTGAATTGGAATTTTTGATTGGGGCTGATGAAGAAATAGGTGTAGATGTACAGTTTATGGATGAGCTTATTTGCAAGCATTCATTTGGTGGCGTAGAGCGACCTGGAATAGTAAGCAATAACATTAAAGGTTTGTTAAAAGGTTACATAGATTTGGTATTTGTTCACAAGCAGAAATACTACATTTTGGATTATAAGTTCAACAGTTTGGGTGCTACTTCTGAGTATTATGCAGCGCCACGTTTGCAAGTAACGATGTTAAATAAACGTTATGACTTGCAACTGATATTGTATTTATTAGCCTTACATCGATTACTTAAAATTCGGCTGCCTAAATCTTATAACTATGATACTCATATTGGTGGTGGTTTGTATCTGTTTTTACGTGGTGTTTATAATAAATCGAAAGGTTTGGTCTTTGAGAGGCCAACGTACGAGTTGATTGAAAAGTTGGATATTTTATTCAAGGGAGGAGTTGGATGACGGCTACTTTGAGTGTCAGTGAAGGGATTAAACAGTGGATTGAACAAGGTTGGCTTTCTCATACGGATCGTGTTTTTGTCAGTTTCTTGAAAAATATGGAACCAACGGCCAATGAGGTTTTACTTTGGGCGGCTGCATTAGTGAGTCATCAGTTAAGTCAAGGAGGCGTATACCTAGATATCGCCAAGCTCACACAAAATTTAGAAGTAACCCTCGGGATTAGTTTTCATGATAACGAGCAAAAAAAAGATGCTGGTTTAGTAAAAATTAAAAGTTATACATTAAAGGACTGGAAAAACGGCTTGATGAATTCTACTTTAGTAGGGGGAGGGGAAGGATTTTCACCGTTGGTTTTGGCCGGTGATCGACTATATCTAAGACGTTATTGGCAGTCTCAAAAAATCGTAACTCAATCGATAAAAAAACGGTTGAATCCAATTAGGCATGAGTTGCCTGAGGCGTTGAAAGATCATGTGCAAGAGTTATTTA
>CAJAHC010000645.1 GCA_903939355.1 uncultured Methylococcaceae bacterium
CTGAAGCATGGGCCGGCAATGTTTTGATGGACGAAAAGTTGCGTGCTTTTTACGAATATAATGCAGCTCTTATGGAGCCTTGGGACGGACCTGCTGCAATTGCTTTTACTGATGGTCGTCAGATCGGTGCAACTCTCGATAGAAATGGCCTGCGACCAGCAAGATATCTGGTGACTGATGACGATTTTGTGATCATGGCATCGGAAATGGGTGTGCTGGATGTGCCACAACATAAAATTATAAAAAAATGGCGTTTGCAACCGGGCAAAATGCTTATGATTGATACGGTCCAGGGGCGTATTATCGATGATGCCGAATTAAAAACCGACTTATCGACTCGCTCGCCTTATTTTGAATGGTTGTATAAGACGCGCATTTGGATTTCCCAGCTACCTTCCGAAATTTCTGCCATGGCGCCTGATGCAGCGACACTTTTGGATAGGCAACAAGCTTTTGGTTATACTCGTGAAGATATAGAGTTTATTCTAAAGCCGATGGCACAAACAGGTCAAGAAGCTATTGGCTCAATGGGTATTGATGCTGCATTGGCAGTTTTATCACAACGGCCTCGCCTTTTATATGATTATTTTAAACAAGGTTTTGCTCAGGTAACAAATCCGGCTATCGACCCGATTCGTGAAGAATTAGTCATGTCGTTGGTTTCACTTATCGGCCCACGCCCAAACTTATTGGGGCTGGATGAGGGTGGAACGCATATGCGATTAGAAGCTGAGCAACCCATTTTAACGAATCAAGACCTAGAAAAGATACGTAGAATAGAAGCTCGTTCTGGTGGCGCTTTCAAGACAAAAACATTTAGTCTCTGCTATCCTTCCGATTTGGGTGTCAGTGGAATGGAAAGCGCGCTTAACAAACTTTGTTTAGCGGTAAAGCAGGCAGTTGAAGAGGGCAATAATATTTTGGCACTCTCTGATCGTGATTTAGACGCATCTCATGTCGCTATCCCCGCTTTATTGGCGACATCTACAGTGCATCATTATCTCACAAGAGAAGGTTTGCGTACCAAAGTGGGTTTGGTTGTCGAAACCGGTGAGGCGCGAGAAGTTCATCATTTTGCCTTATTGGCAGGCTACGGCGCAGAAGCGGTAAATCCTTATTTAGCGTTTGATACTCTTTCTGTGCTTTGTCAGGATATGCCTGATCTTACAGAATATGAAGCACATAAACGTTATGTTAAGGCGGTTTCTAAGGGATTATTGAAAGTAATGTCAAAAATGGGTATTTCGACTTATCAATCCTATTGTGGCGCACAAATTTTTAACGCTATTGGGTTGTCAGAATCATTTTTAGAACGTTATTTTACCGGAACAACCAGTACAATTGAAGGTGCGGGTTTATCGGAAATTAGCGAAGAAACCTTACGTCGCCACCGATTGGCTTATGGTAATGCCCCGTTATATAAGGATGCGTTGGATATTGGCGGGGAATACGCATATCGAATTCGTGGTGAAGCGCACACGTGGACACCGGCAACCATCAGTGCATTGCAACATGCAACACGGACTAATAACGCAGAAGGTTATGCGGATTTTTGTCGATTAATTGATGAGCAGAACGAGGCATTGCTGACCTTGCGAGGCTTAATGACTTTTAAGGAAGTTAATGCTTCTGTGCCTTTGGATGAGGTAGAGTCGGTTACGCAAATTCTTAAACGTTTTGCAACCGGAGCAATGTCGTTTGGTTCGATTTCATACGAAGCACATACCACTTTGGCAATTGCCATGAATAGGATAGGTGGAAAATCCAATACCGGTGAGGGGGGTGAGTTGCCAGAGCGCTTTAAGCCTCTAACTAATGGAGATTCCATGCGTTCAGCTATTAAACAGGTAGCCTCAGGTCGATTTGGTGTAACGACAGAATATTTGGTTAATGCTGATGATATTCAAATTAAAATCAGTCAAGGTGCGAAACCGGGTGAGGGTGGGCAATTGCCAGGCCATAAAGTCGATGCGGTTATAGCCAAAGTTCGTCACGCGACACAAGGTGTGGGTTTGATATCCCCACCACCACATCATGATATTTATTCGATTGAGGATATTGCCCAGTTAATCCATGATTTAAAAAATGTTAATCCTCAGGCTCGTATCAGCGTCAAATTGGTTTCGGAAGTAGGTGTGGGGACTGTGGCAGCCGGCGTGTCGAAAGCCCATGCTGATCATGTCACGATAGCAGGTTATGACGGTGGTACCGGCGCAAGTCCAATGAGTTCAATTAAACATGCGGGTTTACCTTGGGAAATTGGTTTGGCAGAAACGCATCAAACTTTGGTATTGAATAAGTTGCGTGGGCGCATCGCTGTGCAGGTAGATGGTGGATTGCGCACTGGACGAGATGTCATTATCGGTGCCTTGTTAGGGGCCGATGAATTTGGCTTCGCTACCGCCCCGTTGATAGTTTCTGGCTGTTTGATGATGCGTAAATGTCATTTAAATACCTGTCCCGTCGGTGTAGCCACGCAAGATCCCGAACTGCGTAAGCGTTTTTCAGGACAACCCGAACATGTCGTGAATTATTTCTTTATGGTTGCTGAGGATGTCCGGCGGTGGATGGCAAAATTAGGTTTTAGACGTTTTGACGAAATGGTGGGTCGTTCTGATGTCTTGTATATGCAGCGAGCAATTTCGCATTGGAAAACAGAAGGATTGGATTTTAGCCGAATTTTCTATAAACCCCAGGTGGACAGTTCTACTGCCGTTTTTCATTGCGAGCATCAAGATCACGGTTTGGAGCGCGCTCTAGATCATCTTTTAATTGCGCAGGCCCAGCCAGCTTTGGAGAATGCACAAGCCGTGATTATTAATACATCCATTCGTAATGTTAATCGTACTTTTGGCGCTATGTTGTCTGGAGAAGTTGCTAAGCGTTATGGACATAAAGGTTTGCCGGAAGATACCATTGCAATTCATGTTAAAGGGACGGCAGGTCAAAGTTTTGGTGCATTTTTGGCGCAGGGTATCAGTATAGAGCTTGAAGGAGAAGGTAACGATTATGTAGGAAAGGGTATGAGTGGCGGACGTATCGCTATTTATCCGCCTAAAGAATGTTCTCTTGATCCGGCAGAAAATATTATTGTTGGGAATACTGTGCTTTATGGCGCAATCAGTGGTGAATGTTATTTTAGTGGCGTCGCCGGTGAGCGTTTTGCAGTTCGAAATTCTGGTGCTATTGCTGTTGTTGAGGGCGTTGGCGATCATGGTTGTGAATATATGACAGGTGGTGTGGTAGTGGTGCTCGGCAAGACCGGGCGCAATTTTGCTGCTGGAATGTCAGGAGGGGTGGCGTACGTGTTGGATAAAGAACATAACTTTGACCAGTTGTGTAATTTAGCTATGGTTGAACTTGAGCCGATTCTTGCAGAAGATGAATTATTGGAGATTCATGCTCATCAGGGTGGTGATATGGAAATGCATGGTCGAGTTCATATCATGTCTGACATGACTCGTCATGATGCTCAGCGCTTAAAGCATTTAATTCAAAATCATAAACATTATACGGGTAGCCAACGAGCTCAGCATATCTTGGAAAATTGGCATGAGTATTTACCGCGTTTTATTAAAGTGATGCCGGTTGATTACCGAGATGCACTTAAACAAATTCAGGCGGAACAAGCATCCGCAACTTTGTAAATTTTTTAAGAAGGCACTGAAAATGGGCAAACCAACCGGGTTTATGGAGCTACCACGGACTGAGCGACGTTATGAAACACCTAGCGATCGTATTCAGCATTATCGAGAGTTTACTTTAGCCCCTAGCGATGCCGAAATGGCACAGCAGGGTTCAAGATGTATGGATTGCGGTATTCCTTTTTGTCATCGAGGTTGCCCGGTTAATAATATTATTCCGGAGTGGAATGATGGTGTTTTTCGTGGTGATTGGCAAGAGGCTTTGGCTATTTTGCATAGTACCAACAATTTCCCCGAGTTTACCGGTAGTATTTGTCCTGCACCTTGTGAAGCTGCATGCACGCTTAATTTAACCGATCAACCCGTGACAATTAAATCAATTGAACGAGCCATTATTGACAAAGGTTGGGAGATGGGCTGGGTAAAGCCATTGATACCGGCGCAACGTACCGGAAAGCGTGTCGCAGTAATTGGTTCAGGGCCAGCCGGCATGGCATGTGCACAACAGTTAGCAAGAGCAGGGCATGAGGTTTTTGTTTTTGAGAAAAATGATCGTATTGGTGGTTTGTTGCGCTATGGTATTCCTGATTTTAAGATGGAAAAAAAACATATTGATCGACGCATGGCTCAGATGCAAGCTGAAGGCGTTCGCTTTAGACCTAACAGTAATATAGGAAATGAAATTTCTGTACAAAAAATTCTTACTGAGTATGATGCGGTGGTGTTAGCCATTGGGTCTGAGAAGCCGCGTGATTTAGAGGTGGCCGGTCGTGATGATTATCGAGGAGTGCATTTTGCAATGGATTTTTTACGTCAGCAAAATAAACGAGTTGCGGGTGATGTTATTGCAGATGATGTTGCCATTTTAGCAAAAGGCAAGCGTGTCGTGGTAATTGGTGGTGGTGATACCGGTTCAGATTGTATCGGTACGTCAATAAGGCAAGGAGCAGTCTCGGTCGTACAGCTTGAAATCATGCCAAAACCACCCGAAAAAGAAAACAAAGCGCTTACTTGGCCTAACTGGCCTAACAAACTCCGAACGACCACTTCACACGATGAAGGAATAAAACATCGTTATTGGAGTACCAATACCCAAAGTATAACAGGCAAGAGTGGGGGCATTACGCACCTAAATGCGGTAGAAGTGGAGTGGAAACAAGAGGGGGGGCAATGGAAAATGAGTGAAAGACCTGATAGTGCTTTTTCGCTGGAAGCGGATTTGGTATTGCTGGCAATGGGTTTTATTCACCCGGTTCATGAGGGCTTATTAAAACAACTTGGTGTTGAATTGGATGGCCGTGGCCAAATTAAAGCCAATGAAAAACAATACAGCACCTCTGTTGATAAGGTTTTTGCTGCGGGTGACGGAAGACGTGGTCAATCATTGGTAGTCTGGGCTATACGTGAAGGCAGGCAAGCAGCCAGAGCCGTGGATGAATACTTGATGGGATATTCAGAATTGCCAATGTGATAGTTGTCGTTGTGAAAAAATAAGTACACTATTTTGCCAAAAACCTTGCTGGTACAAACTAGCAAGGTTTTTTTATGTCTGGTTTTTAGGGCTTGTTAACTCAAGTATCAAGTAATGTGTAAAATCGCTTTTTTATCTGATGTAGTAATACCTATTATTTTTGCCATTAAATTCCAGACCTTAAATGACAAATCAACTTGACCGTGCTAACATTGTGCGGTTTGCTGAATGACTTTTACATAAAATGATATGGATTAAATGCGTTAATCTGGTTTATCTAATTGTAAGGAGCTCGGCATACAACCAATAAACGCAGCAGATAACGAGAAAATGAGAGTACGGGCTGGATAATGAATAAAGATTCCCGATTAGGTAATAAAAACGCTATGCTTTATAACGCCGATTTATCGCAGGACAGTTGCGGCGTCGGTTTTATCACACATAAACAGAGTAAACAAACTCACGATTTACTGGTTAAATCCCATGAAGCTTTATGTACCATTCCCCATCGTGGTGGTATGAGTGCAGAAGGTATAGGTGATGGTGCCGGCGTTAATATCGATCTATCTCTTAAATTTTTTCGTAAAATAACACGCATCAATGATCTCGAACTTGGTCAGTTTGGTGTTGCTAATTTCTTTTTTCCGGAAGACCACGATCACTTCGATTCAGCAGCTAATGAGTTGATTGAACGGCATTTTAAAGACTTTAACTTGCCAATCATTTTGTGGCGTACCATTCCGGTTGATTTGGATGTTATCAATGAGGCCTCAGTAAAGGCACAATTACCGATAAAACAATGCGTATTTGGCCGTCCGGACAATTTAAAAAATGCGACGCATAAAGCATTTGAAAAACACATACAGGCTGCTTTGCTGGACATTGAAGTAGAAGGTTTTAGTCGTGCAGAATTGACAGGTTTTTACCCGTTATCAATGAGTTCACGCACTCAAGTTTACAAAGGTCGCTTAAACTCATTCGAAGTTATTCCTTATTTTAAAGACCTATACGATACCGATCACGAAATAAGTACCTTGTTTTTTCATACCCGATTTTCAACCAACACAGCACCTGCCACTATGATGGCGCAGCCGTTTCGTTATATGGCACACAATGGTGAGTTAAATACCGACAAGAAAAATCGTTTAAGTGAAAGCGCGATAGCCAGACAACATAACAAGCATCTTATTTTTCCTCGCGGCCAATCCGATTCCGGTCGTTTGGATCAAACATTGACGCGTCGTATCAACGAAGATGATATGGACATTGTCACTGCGGTTTTAGCAATGATGCCGCCAGCTTGGGAAAACGATACGACCTTATCGCCGGCTGTTCGTGCGATGCTGGAATATTTTAGTTTGTATGAAGAAAAAAATGACGGCCCCGCTGCCTTGATTTTTAACGATGGTATTCGTGTCGGCGCACGCTTGGATCGCTTGGGCTTAAGGCCTTTGCGTTCAGTAGAAACTCATGAATATCTCGCGGTCATGTCAGAAGCCGGTCAAATTGATTTTCCACCGAAAGATGTTTTGAAGCGTGGTCGTATTGAGGCGGGTGGTATGCTGTATTTTGACCACAGCACCGGCGAAACTTACAACAATCATCAAGTGATGGATCGCTTGGCAAACGAGAAAGATTATCAAGCTTTACTTAAGCAACGATGCATTCATCTTTCCGAGTTACCTGTTGTTGAGTTATCAGAGCACAGTAACGAACATCCGTTTACGGTAGATCAGCAACATACCGCCTATTCGCTTAATCAGGAAAGTTTCAGGTTTCTGCTTGACCCAATGCTGGCAACCGGCGCGGAAAAAGTATCCGCGATGGGTTATGGCTTGGCGCCTAATGCCTTGTCCAGTGCTGAAGGCGGCATGTCACGCTACTTTAGTCAGCGTTTTGCCCAAGTAACCAATCCGCCGTTGGATTCAATCCGTGAAAGCGATGGAATGACTTTGCGCGTGGCTTTAGGCGCAAAACCGACTTTTTCACATGAATTAAGTAAACAACTGGTTATTGATACACCCATTTTACAATGGAGTCATCTAGAACAAATTCGTAGGCAAACAACGGTTAGTACGATGACCTTGCCGATGGTTTATCAGCCTGATCTAACTGATGCCAAGGATAATGAAGATATTTTGGAAGCCGCTGTATTAAAGGTTTGCGAACAAGTCGAGCAAGCAGCCAAAAATAACATAGGCATAATCATTTTAAGTGATATTGCTATTAGCGCCGAGTTTGCTGCTATTCCTGCCTTATTAATGATTGCCGCCGCTAATCAACATTTAGTGAAACAAGGCTTGCGTTTTAACTCGTCGTTAATTGCAGAAACAGGACAAGCAGTCAGTCCGCATGATATCGCCACACTGTTAGGTTTTGGTGCCTCAGCGATTTATCCGGTCAGTGTTTATAATCGTATTATCAGTCACTATCCAGTAGCAGAGCATCAAAAAGTACTTTATAAATTCCAAAAAGGAACTGAGAAATCACTCATGAAAACCATGGGTAAATTTGGTTTGTGTACGGTAGAAAGTTATATTGGTGGTGAGTTCTTTGAATCTAATTATCTAGATACTGATGAGCCAAGATTAAGTTGCTACTTCCCTAACATTCATGCCTCAGTCGGTGGGGTCCGTTATCAGGACATTGCGGCCAGCGTTAGTGAATGGCATAAAAAAGCCTTGGCGGTTCGTGAAGAAAAAGACATTCCGTTTTTGGGATTATTTAAAGAACGTCAGGACGGCGCAGGTCATTCTTATGGTAATACAGCCGTAAGAGAATATATCAACATGACCGATGAGGCGATTTTATATATCGATCAAGATCAATCACCGGTTGCCAGCGATACCGCTTATCTTGAAACCGGTTACGAAAAACGCACACCCGAACAAATTGATAGTTTTGGTGTCACACCGGCTTATCGTAGCTTTGCTAAAAATCTGTATCTAGAACGTGATTCAAGACCCGCCTCCTTGCGTGACATCATGGATTTTCCTGTCGATGTTAGTACCGCAAGCACAGTAGCAGATTTTGATCGTATTTTGGGTAAGCAAAATTTACATGGCAATATTAACTATTTGATTCGTGGCTTATCCGTAACAAAGTTAACTGATAATGCTTACTCGGTCATCTTGTCTTCAGATTCTTCAGTTCAGCGATTGGAACAGTTAGAGAGACATTTTAAAAATCGTTTTTCTGATGCTGAAGATCGAATGGTAGTAGAAAATAATACGCTGATTATTGAAGTTGCTGATTCAGATAGTTTGTTGGCTGGTTATTTAAAGGCTATTAAAAGAGCGCGTGATCCAATTGCTTTAAAAGATGTACAGCCTGCGCATGAAATTACCGCAACTTTGGCATCAGGAGCTATGAGCCATGGTGCTTTAATAGCTGAAGCACATGAAGCAGTTGCTGAAGGTATTAATATAGTCGGGGCTTTGAGTAATTCCGGTGAAGGTGGCGAACATTCCAGTCGATTTAATACATTGCGTTCTTGTAATATCAAGCAGTTTGCTTCAGGTCGTTTTGGGGTTTGGGCTGGTTATTTAGCTGATCCAAATATTAGAGAAATTGAAATTAAAATAGCTCAGGGCGCCAAACTCGGCGAAGGTGGTCAATTACCTGCCGCTAAAGTTACAGTAGAAATTGCTGCGTTACGAGGGGGAACACCCAGAGTTGAGTTGGTTAGTCCGCCACCTCATCATGACACCTACTCTATTGAGGATTTAGGTCAATTAATTCATGATGCCAAAGCGGCGCGTGTTAAAGTCGGAGTTAAGCTGGTATCTTCTGAAGGCATAGGCACTATTGCCGTCGGTGTGGCTAAAGCGGGTGCTGATGTTATTAACGTTGCCGGTAATACGGGCGGAACTGGTGCGGCAGCGGTTACCAGTCTTAAAAATAGCGGCCGCTCACCCGAAATTGGTATTGCCGAAGTTCATCAGGCTCTCGCTGTTAACGGACTACGTAACAAAGTGATTTTGCGTGGAAGTGGTGCACACCAAAGCGGATTGGATGTTATTAAGTCAGCCATTTTAGGTGCAGACTCATTTGAATTTGGCACAACTGTATTGATGATGTTGCGTTGTGTTATGGCAAAAAATTGTAACATCAAATGTCCTGCTGGTTTGACTACTGAACATGAAGAGTTTAAAGGTGACTCGCGAGTTTTGGCGCAGTATTTTATGAATCTGGCACATGAAGTCAGAGAGATTTTGGCATTTTTAGGTTATAAAAGTTTGCAGGAAATTCGTGGTAAAACAGATTTACTGCATTTAATTGACCACCCTTCTATGGTAGGACAATTGGATTTAACCAAAATGCTGGCTAAAGTAGATGTTGTGGTTGTACCTAAACCCGTTTATCTGGAAGCCAGCTTTACTGTTGATGACAGAATTATTCAGCAAGTTAAGTCATCGATTATAGATGGCAATCAACCGCAAGTTATTATTGAAGGCGATGCTTTTAAGTTAAATAACTGTAATAAAACAGTCGGTGGACAAGCAGCGATAGATATTGAGCGCATGCTTGCATATGAACTGACTGAACAGCAACTGGCAGATTCTACAGCCATATACACTCATCCACATGGGCGTCGCTATTTGGCGCCTGATAGCGTTGTGATTCGTACACATGGATCTGCCGGACAAAGTTATGCGGCATTTTTAAATGACGGAATGCGCATGGAGCATTTGGGTACCTGTAATGATGGTGTTGGCAAATCTGCTTGTGGCGGTACTTTAGTCGTTGAATCACCTGGGGGTGGTATAAAAACCCCGGGTAACAATGTGTTGATCGGAAATTTTGCCCTATTTGGTGCAACCGGTGGTAAGTTCTTTATTAATGGTGAAGCCGGTGACCGTTTTGCAGTTAGAAACTCCGGTGCAATGGCAGTTGTTGAAGGTGTCGGTGATTTCGCTTGTGAATACATGACCAATGGTGCCATTTTAAATATTGGTGGTTTTGGCAAGGGTTTTTGTAATGGCATGTCTGGTGGTAATGCTTACCAATATGACCCCGAAAACATATTGCAAAATCTTTATGATAAAACCTCGGTTGCTTTGCATAGCTTAGCGGAAGAGTCCGACAGTGCTCGCGCGCATGAACAATTTATTTTGGCCATGCTTGAGCAACATGCAGAATATGCAAACTCCAGTAAAGCTAAAGAGTTATTGAAAAATTGGGAAGCTGAGCGTAATAATTTTAAATTTGCCATGCCATTATGGCTTTATAAAACACAGGCGATGCAATTTCTACAACAATCAATGGATCGTAAAGAAATGATTGAAGAATTATCTCAATCGTTGGCGCAACAGCAAATTGAGCAAGTCAGAAAAGCCTATGAAACGTCTGAGCCATTATTTGGTGGAGCAATTCCAACACATGATAGTAGTGACAAAACATTAATCTTTAAGTTGGTTAATAGTTTTGCTGTGCTTGAAAAAGCTCAGCAAGTTGCAAGAGACTTGCTGAAGCATTTGCCTGAAGAACAAGGTTCACAAAGCCAGATAGAACGAGCTGCTCGTAAGTTGATTATTGAACGGCCTCGTAAACTTCAAGAAGCGCTGGTTAAAAGTACACGCGAAGCTTACAGTAATTATAGCGATGACAACCTTGCTGTTTTATTGGCCAGTAAGCGTCTTAATGATTACAAAACAGCATTGATTAAGCGCTCAGTACAAAGTATTTATTCTATAGGCTCTACTGCCTGGATTATGGATCAGGATAAGATTAA
>CAJAHC010000646.1 GCA_903939355.1 uncultured Methylococcaceae bacterium
AACAGTGCCTGGATTCAAGGCTTCGGTAATGGCGACCAAGATCGTTACAATAAATATAGTAAGCTTAGTGTGCGTGCCGTTCGAAAATTTTAATACGTTCAATAAATTCTTATGTGCATCTCATCTCTAGTGGTTCTAACCTAATCTGAAAGTTACTGATTTTTTAGATGTGTCTGTCAGGTTAAATTGGATTTATAAATTTTACTTTCCAGATTGATTTCCCCTCCCGTAATGTCCATCTTTGGTCATAAAAACATAGATTAAAAATTTTGTAGTGCTCAGAAGGCTTAAGTCATACATTTATTACCATTCATTGACTTTTAACTTAGGCTGTTAAACTGGGTGTTAGGTATAACAAAAGGTGTCATCATGAAAATTCTAACTGTATTAGCCAGCGTATTCCTAATTACTGCTTCTGCAAACGCTACGGGACAATGTTCCGATTTACTTAATTATCATGCGACTAAATTAAGGTCGAAGGAAACACTTGATTTTTGCCAGTCATTTCAAGGTAAAGTGATAATTGTAGTTAATACGGCAAGTAATTGCGGTTATACTCCCCAATTTAAAGGCCTAGAAGCACTTTATCAAAAATACAAAGACAAAGGATTAGTGGTAGTAGGTTTCCCTTCCAATGATTTTAATCAAGAGTTCGACGCAGCAGAAAAAACAGCTAATGTCTGTTATATCAATTACGGAGTGACTTTTCCTGTATTAGAAAAAAGCATTGTTACAGGGTCTTTAGCCAATCCATTTTTTAAAAAACTCAATAAGATTTCTGGCAAAGCACCAGAATGGAATTTTTATAAATATCTGATTGGCCGAGATGGTCAATTTATTGATGCTTTTCCAAGTAATGTGACTCCTGAACAACTGGAATCTAAAATAATCTCATTACTAAGCCAAAAATAGTTTTTAAATTATTTTATGGTCCACTTTTTAAGATTGATTAGTTTTAGGAATTAAAGATTATGCTTAAGGTTGGACTTTATTGGTTCTGTAATGATTTACGGCTTCTTGATAATTCAATGTTATTAAAAGCCGCTACTGAGGTTGATAAATTACTGTGTGTTTATTGTTTCGACCCTCTTTTGCTGTTGCCGAACAGATATGGTTTGGTATCTATGTCCGTCAACAGGGTAAGTTTTTTAAAAGAATCTTTAATAGAGCTGGATAAGCAATTACATGAACTTGGCCAGCATCTTTTGGTTTGTAATGAAAATCCTGTTAACGCTATCAAGAATTTGGCGATTGAACATAAAGTATCGACAATTTATCGTAGTTGCCAAATTGGATATTACGAAAACCAACAGTGGGTAGCGTTAAGAAATCAGTTATCTAATGTCAATTTTTTCCAAACAGATATCCTGAGCTTATATGAGCAAGATCAATTACCATTTCTCCCATTAGAATTACCTAAAACATTTACGAAATTTAAAAAAGCAGTTGAGCATTTAGCTATAAAAAAACCTGCACCATTGATCGAATTTTTACCTGTCAGTCCACTTAAGCAAACTGATTGGTTAAGAGAGTTTGAGAAAGATTTAAATGCCGCTTATAAATTTAACGTAGAGTTAGACTTTAATGCAGGAGAAACGGCAGGGCAAAAGCAACTAAAGGAATATTTTTATTCAGGTTGTGTTAATCAATATAAAGAACGGCGGAATGAATTGGATGGCTGGAGTAATTCAAGTAAATTTTCTCCTTGGTTGGCTAACGGCAATCTCTCGCCCCGACAGATTTATTTTAATCTAAAGCACTACGAACAAGAATTTGGTGCAAACGAATCTACCTATTGGCTATTTTTTGAGTTGTTATGGCGTGAATATTTTAGATGGTATGCCCATCTTCATGGGAAACGATTGTTTGCTTTTAAGGGTATTAAAGGACTAAACACTTTAACTAGTTTTTACCCCGAACGTTTTCAAAAATGGAGTAATGGCAATACACCTTACCCATTGGTAAACGCGTGTATGAAAGAACTTAATGCAACCGGCTTTCTATCCAATCGTGGCAGACAGATTGTGGCTAGTTGTTTGGTGAATGAATTAGCCATTGATTGGCGCTATGGAGCGGCATACTTTGAGCAGCAATTATTAGATTATGATGTGGGTTCTAATTGGGGTAATTGGCAATATCTAGCAGGGGTGGGCGCTGATCCAAGAGGTAAACGTCATTTTGATCTTGAAAAGCAAACAAAGCAATTCTGTCCAGACGGGCTATATATAAATAAGTGGCAAGCATCTAACCCATATTTGTGTCTAGATTCTGTTGACGCCGCTGATTGGCCTATTGTTGAATGACTAGCCAGCAAGAACCTGTAGTTGGTTATATTTATTGTAGCGATCTGGGTCACCATTCATAAAGCCTTGTATTTAGGCATTTATGCTGTCTGGCGCTGAATCGCTTCAATAGTCGTCTTTAGCAATATTACCGACTCTATTTCTTTGTTCATGTCATAAAAAGTTATTGCAATACACCAAAGCGATAAACGTTTTCATTGTTTTCTTTTTGTTCTCTTTTTTCTTGCATTCTAAAGTATTTGCGATAAACTTACAAACAACAAAACAAAGGAGATTCCAAATGAACAAGAAAGTACACATGTGTGACCAAGCGTTTAATCAAGTTAAAGACATCATGAACGCTTATAAGAAGAAACCTTGTGAGCAATTACGGTATTTTGTGAAACATCTTTTCCAACACTATGTCGCGGCTTGAACTAGTGTCGGTACTTTGATCAGCGGACCATTTTGGAGTTCACATCGTAAATTCACCGGTGCGTTTAGCTTTCCTTGATCTTGAAACCACCGGTGGAAATCCTTTGGTTGATCGTGTCACTGAAGTGGGTGTGGTGTTGGTTGATGAAATCGGTGTGCATGAATGGAGTCAATTAGTTAATCCGCAAACACGAATACCGGCTTTTATCGAAAGCCTGACCGGTATCACCAATGACATGGTCGTGGAAGCACCTCGCTTTGAGGACATAGCCCAAGATCTTAATCTGCTGTTGGAAGGTTATTTGTTTATTGCCCATAACGCACGTTTTGATTATGGCTTCTTAAAAAATGAGTTTAAGCGTCTTGATATTGTTTTCAGGCCTAATATCTTATGCAGTGTAAAACTCTCCAGAGCTCTATTTCCAGAGCATAAGCATCATAACCTCGATAGCCTTATTGTTCGCCATGACTTAAAAGTATCTGAGAGACACAGAGCCTTGGGTGATGCGCAATTAATCCATCAGTTTTGGCAAGACATTCATACAACCTTCGATGCAGCCCTTATTGTCGCCACCGTCAAAAAATTGGTGGGACGTTCCAGTACGCCTTCACAAATCGATGATAGTTTGATTCAAAGTTTACCGGATACACCGGGTGTGTATTTGTTTTACGGGGAGAACGATTTACCTTTGTATATCGGTAAAAGTACGCATATTAAACAGCGTGTGTTGTCGCATTTTTCGGCGGACCATCGTTACAGTAAAGAGATGAGTTTATCTCAGCAATTACGCCGGATTGATTATATAGAAACAGCCGGTGAAATAGGAGCCTTGCTGAAAGAAGCGCAACTGATTAAAACAATGCAACCTATCCATAACCGGCGGTTAAGACGAAGTAATGATTTGTGTGCGTGGCAGCTACAACAAAAAACAGAATGCTTATACCCCGTGCTTACGTGGGCGGATGATCTGGATTTTGGTGGGCAGGATAATTTGTACGGTTTATTTCGAACTCAACGTGATGCTCATAAAGCGCTGCGTAAACTGGCACAGGACAATAGCTTATGTTTGGGTGCTCTGGGACTGGAAAAAGTTTCAAAAGACCGCCCTTGTTTTGCAAGACAATTGCATAGATGCCAAGGTGTTTGTGTGGGTGAAGAGTCTATGTTTTCTCATGCGTTACGCTTACAGCAAGCCATGACTAAATTAAAAATCAATCAATGGCCTTACGATGGCGTAATAGGACTTAAAGAGCTGGATGATTTACACATCATCGACCATTGGTGTTATTTAGGTACAGTTCGGACCGAAACAGAGATTGCATTATTGCTTGATAGTGCAAGACCCGCTTTTGATAAAGACACGTACATGATTTTGAATAAAGCTTTGAAGGCTATGCCTGAGGTTATTCATATAAATAGACATTAGTTGGAGTTACGCAAAATTGCCGCAACGCCGCCACAAAAGTCCTTAAGTCATACGCTTCATGGTCTCCGGTGTTGCGGATGACGAGACATGGTTCGATCGATGTGGCGCCCTTTTGTTGGCCCATCGACTGAGATGTGACAGGCTAAAAAACTGACATTTTATTAAAACGGCTGGGGTAAAGGCGGTGAAGGTGGCGAAGCCGGTGTGGATGGTGACGATAATTTTCGAGCCTTCACCGCCTTCACCGCCTTCACCGCCTTCACCGCCTTTTTTTCAGCCAGTTGAGAAAAGTGTCTGCGTCACAGGATTTTTCGGTGTGACGGTCTTTTGAAAGCTGGCAACTGAACGAACCATAAGCTGTTCATCCAATTGCCATTTTTTCTATCTTACATATCGTATTTATCTAAGCCCAAACGTTCTTGTATGCCGGCACGGTCAGCCAATCTTCGTTTTTGCTCCTCGGTCAAGGATGATAGTCCGGTATCTGCAACTTGGACAACCTGCCATGCCGTTCTGCCGTCCGCGGTGGTCTTTTGGAGTTCGAAGTTACCGACGATACGGTTGGCGTTCCTTTTTAACATCCTGCCCAGCTTGGAGCGATTAATGTTGCCACGTTCAACAATCGGGAATTCATGTAAAGCATCAAGCAAATCAGGGCTATCTTCTTGCGCTGTATCAACTAATTTACGTACTGTTGTCGGTTTAGAATTAAACTCCATATACCATTCACTGAATAAATTAATCAGGATTTCTGCATCGGGGTCATGTGCTACTTGTTCCAACAATGCAGTGACCGGATCAGGTAGTCCCAACCATATTAGAGGATGGCGGCAATAATCTGACCATGAGCCACTATAAGAAACAATGCTTTGACTATTTGACTTCGGCTTATCTGCCTCTCTCCATGCCAAAATAATAGTGAATACCGCCGAAATATATTTTTCTCGTTGTTCACGAACTTTACTTACCGGAGAGCCTTGGTAGGTCATAGTGGCCGGTGTCGCCACGCGAGGATCAACATGAATGGTGAGTACTCGACGTAACAAATCACGTATAGGCCCCACGTTATTACCCGAACCTAAAAACAAAGTGCGCGTGCTCACGGTGGCGGTCTTGCTGTAGCCTAAAATCCTATCCGTGATCTTGTCTGCCGTTAACATACGTTTGATCGTGCCATGAGGAATCCAGTCACTATCCATGTCATCAAATTCAATCACGCCTGGACCTGTCATCAATAATGATAATATGACTTTCGTCGCCTCTTCAGATGTGGATGGGTAGCTCACTTTGGCATTGCCGCCCGGGGCTGCGAAAGCGCCGATGAGATCACATAAGTAAGTTTTTCCACTGCCAAAAATTGGAGCTCTAACATGAAAAGCCGGTGCGAGATCTAAAGTGGGTCGAGTCACTGCCGTGAAGATTGCTGATAGAGCCGCGGCTTTATCGGTGTCCGAAACAAAATGAAATTCCACCAACAAATCAGTCAACAAGACCAAAGCCTCTTGCGCATCAGTTAACGTCGGTTTCGTCGGTATGCTATAAGCCTTAGAGTCAAATACACCGAAGAGATGGGAAATTGCGTCATAGCCAGCCTCAGTGATCAGTTTGCCATCATTTTCCCTAAAGTAAGGTTGTCTGGTTAACCCTGCCAACATGGGTAAGTGATTAAAATCTTGCGTGTCATACAAGATGGCAACGTGTCTCGTTGGGGGGTCACAACGCACCCAGCTTTTTGAGCGGCCATCGGGTTTTTCCCAAATGAGAGCTGATGATAGAATGCGTGTAAGCACTTCTTTTGTGACCGGTGCAATGACAGGATTGCCCGTCAGTGGATCAGTTTTTACTCGCGCAATTAGGCTACCACACTGGTAAAGGTTGCCCGTATCAGCCAGTTCCCTCTCAACAGTATCGACAATGCGCTCTATTTCACCCGCGACAAGACGAATGATCGGTTTATGCCTGGCTTCAATATTATTAATTTTCAGAACTTCCAGCAGATCACCGATGTGAAAGTCATGTCGATGCGAATGTTGGCAACAAAAGCCACCAATGGCGAATTGTTCGTTCGGTTCAAAATAAGCCGTACCTGAATCGAGTGCATCTGTATGCTCTTCCAGCCAAGGACAAGTAATGTCGTGCTTACCTGAGCCCAACGAGTTTTTGTATAAACCCCTTGATTTGATAGCGGTCAGTGCCGGATTTTCAATCGCTTTGGGCGTGAAGACTTCGTTACCTTGCGGCGTTGGGGGTAGGCTGGTCGAATGGCCTTTTTTACCGGCACGTGGCTCAAGTTCCAATTTGAGACCCATGATGACTTCTTCTTGTGTGTAGCGGTTTTCAGGTTGAAACTTAACCAATTTACACTGGAACGGCTTACCTAATTTGTCAGCGTATTTCATCTTGCCGTTAATACCAACCGGCAATCTCGCCCAACGACTCATAGGCCCACTGGCTCCAGGATCACTCAAGCCTGCCTTGATGATGGCATCGAGCAGTTGAGTAGCAAGCTCACCGTCCACCAGAGGCTCCGAAAAAATGATACCTGCTTGATGATTGCCGGGACTGGTTTCGATTAACCAAGAAGGTTCAAAGTCACCCAAGCACTCCAAAGGAAATTTACCGCCCAGATCATCCAGCATGAGGAAATGATTTGCAACGAAGTATTCTTTACGAACATTTAAAGAGCCATCGTTATCCAAGTTGAAACTTGAACAACCCAGGTAATTGTTGTTATCGATTGAAAGATCACCGACAAATAAATCGCCACGTTTTGCGGGCCATCCTCCACCGGAAGGATCGCCTTTTTTGGAACATATTGCCGGAAACGAACCTTCGATCAAAATGGGAAACACCGCCGCCATAAATTCAGCATTGGTTATATTTTTTAAATCGACGGATGAGCTTGCTGTTGGTTGTTCAGCGATAAGAGGGGTATCTTCCAAGGGCTTGGAAGCGAGTTGTGAAACCGAGGTTACTGCAGTAGTAGATACTGACATTTATTTACCTTCAAAATATAAGTGCTAGAAATAGGATTATTTCTGAAGAGTTCGCACTTGCGTTTTAAAGATAAAGTATCTTTTGGTTGTATCGTCAAATCAGATAGACACTTATGGGTGTCAGTAAAAACAGAGTCTCTTCACTTACCCTGATTCATTAGTTATATCTAATTTCACTTTAAAATTATGAATAAGAAAACGGTCGAAGTCAAACGAAATTATTGTACATGCGAAAAAATATGTTGCGTCAGTTTGAGTTCACCACATACTCAGTCCGACGTTTTTACCCGTCGACGGAAAAAAGGCGAAAAAGCCGGTGAAGGCGGTGTCGTCATTTCATCTCTCTGAACACCGCCTTCACCGGTTTTCAGACGACACTTCGAAAATTGTCGACGGAATCGAGCACAGTTTACGAGATCGACGTTTTTCCGTGCACGCCACAAAAAAGGTGGTGAAGCAGGAAAAGGTGGTGCCCGTCGAAAATCACCGCCTTCACCGCCTTTTACACCTTTTCACGGGCCGTTTTGAAAAAGTGTCATGGATGGATGTGCTCAAGATCACAAAACTGTCGGGTTTTGTGTCGGGAAGCGTGTAAAAACTGCCTCAACCGGAGTCCGAACCGGCCCACCTCGAGATTTTTTGGGGTGCGGTCTGACAGAGTCCACGACGTCAAACCTCCGGTTCAAAATCAAAACCCTGGAAGTGACTTAGATGGATGCCTCAAATTATGCACTCGTCAGTACATTTTTGAGGGGGGGGGTATTTTAATTAAGTTAAGTCGTCAATTTCACTCTCCTGATTAAGCTTCTTTAGGGGTGATAATTAATGGGGTGTCGATCAATTTTTTAAAACTGTTGACTATAAGTTGAAAAAGTGTAAACTATTGAAAATAGTTTTAGGAATTTAAAAAAAATCCTGACTATCCAATAAATATTTATTCTTCAGCAATAGCTTTGTTATTTAAATAACACCGTGTCTTATTAGTTTATTTCTCAATAGACTTCTGTCGTGTCCTCAAGCGTTTTCTTATCTCTGTTCTTTTTCTAAGTCTTCATAAAATTTCCTTTTAAAAGTCTTTTCCAATAGGAAAAAATCAATTTAACTTTTAATGGTCTTTTCATGCAGGTAAATAAATTGCCTCTTAAAAGACAAAA
>CAJAHC010000647.1 GCA_903939355.1 uncultured Methylococcaceae bacterium
CCCTAAAGATTGAGGAACTTTGATTGCGTGGCGGTACATATTGCCCAATATAATAATGCAAAACCTTGCAGGAAATCTTACTGCGGATGGAAAGCTATAAATTATAGAAAGTAGCAAGTCAGTATATTATTACTGAGAGTGGTTTTGTCGCATCGAAGCTCTAGCTTGAATGAGAGAAAAAATAACTACAAATAATAAGGCTACTAAGGAAAGTTCCAGCATTAAAAATGCAGCAATTTTGAAGTACGCAAATAGTGGATGGACAAATCGAACTAACCAACCTCCGGCTTCATCAGCCAATGCTGAGAGATAGGTTAAACTGCTTAACCAGATTTTTAAACGTACAGAAAAGTCAGTCATTAACATCAAATGCGTTAATGTTACAATTAACATGCCCATTGAAAACAGATGGAAATGGGAAACTTCCAGCATACCCTGATAGCTTCTTGGTTGGGTAAATAATGCTTCGGAACCTAAGTAATAAGTAATTACAGAGTCAGGTGTTAAATTCATATGATGAAAATACATCAAACCATTACTAAGCCATAGCAAACCGATATAGCCCAAAAACATTAATACAAGAGCGTTGAGCAGAGATTTTCGCTGCTGCTCTCCGGTAACAAAATAGCGCATTATTCAGGATCCTTATTTTTTATCATCACCTGATAAATGGCCATTACTTTCCGGATGCTATTAATTGCGGAACGAGTACTGAGGGTGGCACCACTGATACCATCAACACCTTTATTAATTTCCAATTCGGCGAGCGGTCGGTTATAGAGTTTTTTAAACCAGGCATCGGGCGGCTGATATTCTGCAGGTTCATGAAAAGCAAGAACATGTACATCACGCAACGCACCATCTGGCGTTAGTACAATCATCAAAGTTTCAGGTTTGGTTCTAACGTTTGTAGTTTCAATAGCAGCATAAGCTAATATTTTACTTTGGCTTCTCCCTACATAAAAAGTAAATAAACCTGAGTCCAGTTTTATTTTGGCAACTTGTTCAATTTTAGTGATTTGTTCTTCATCAGGAAATAATGATAATAATTCAATTTCTGTACCTTTGCCAAACGCCAACTCCATCGCTTCATTTTTACTGTAGTAAATGGTTGCAAAGCTCGAACTTGAACTGGCGAACAGCCATAAAAGCAGTATAAATTTAGTTAGTTGCATAGAGCATATCCATTAATGGGAAATTTTACTTTACAAAAAAAGCACCAATCTGATGCTGATAGTTCAGCCATTTAAAAAACTATCAGCAACTTAAAATAAGTGATTTGTTATGAGTAAAGTTTAGTACTACTCGTTACATTATATATGAATGGATAAGTTTCTTGGCATTACTTAAATTCAAATTATCTGACAGACTAAAGTCTACTAATTAGTGGGCTTATAACCATAACATGTACTGCTCAGTCTATAAGCTTTTTGATCTTAAAAAGACCGTACTGCCCTTATTCTACATAGGTGTGCTTTGTCATAAAAATTGAATTGGTTTCCATTATCGATATCCTGACTCCAAGCTTTGTTATCATTATTTTGAGTAGAGCTCCAGTAGAGCCCTGCATTAAAACCGCCAATCTTATCTTTTTGTTCGTATAACAATTCTAACTCGGTCTTTGAAGGTACATGCCAGCATTGTTCAACACATTCGGGTTCATAGGCTTTAACTTTTGCTATGGCATCATGCCACGGCAATGGATAGGGCTCATCGGCTATTTTAGCTTCCAAGCCATGATCACCAGTATCATCAAGATAAAATATTTTGCCGCCGTTGGGTCCATACTCGCCTATTTTATAGAGTGAATGTGTTTCTCCAGTCAGTTGTGTTAAGGCTGAGTTAACACAACCATTGATAAATATCGTGCAAATAGTCATCATCACTATTTTTTTAAATTTCATCATAAAAAGCACCCTGTAATTTTTAAAATCTAATTAACGTTATGCGGCCAACTCTGAGTAAAAGCACATTCACGTGTAAATATTTTTTGCTGGTAACTAAAAAATAAAACCGAACCCTAAGTTGAAATCATCAGGCAGAGCCGCGCCTGAAGGCGTGCTAAAGTTACGATAATCTGCTTTAACAACGACTTGTGACATAGGTTTATATTGGAGTCCTACTTGAAAAATTTGTTGATCAGTCAGTGGGTCAGCAATAATCCCTTCAGCTACTTCAGCCATAGTATTAAGTTTCTCATATCGAAAAAACGGTGCAAGATATTGAGTCGTATCATTAAATATCAAAGGCAGAACATCATAACCTAGTTCAGAATACCAACCGTAATTTTGTGATCCTACTGGGCCTTTGCCATTTTGATTATTAAGGCTGGCATTATTAGCACTAAGAGTGGCAGAGTCATTAATAAAACCCATTGAGCCCAAAGCTCGAAATTCTAAGCCGCGATATTTCCATTGTAAGTGTGATTCATAGAGCTGGGTA
>CAJAHC010000648.1 GCA_903939355.1 uncultured Methylococcaceae bacterium
ATGGCATACCTTCTTCAAGCGCTCGGGCTTGGATATCCATCAAATCTGGAGAAGAAAGACGAATATTGACCCGCTTTTCCTTAAGAAAAGTAGCAGAAACTGCCGCTTTAAATTTAGTTAACTCAACTTTTGAAGGGGAGATCGACTTTAACTCCCCCTTTTCATAGGCAACCAAAACTTCTTGTTCAAAATCATCAAGTTTATTCATTTATAGTATTCCTATTCAAGTAATCTCTGGTTGCCTTTCTGCTTGGAATAACCGTCTTCAAGAAAAAATAATCAGATTCTTCAATAAAAGGCACCAAGTAAACATAACCATCAAATGCTACAACTAGGACAGATTGATTTGGATATTTTTCCATATTCGGATGCCGTAACACATCCAGCAAACCATCCGACTCAATTGCAAGCGTAATTATCTCAAATGAGATGTTTCGCTCGATTTTTAAAGCCTCATTTTTATCGTGGTTCCAGCGAAAGGGTTTCATATTGCAGAGTTTATCTTTCTGTGTGCCTATTGTCATCTTTTTTAATCACAGACACCTCTAGTCGTATTTGATTAAGATCGGATTTATTAAACATTAGAATCAATTCTCTTTTATGCCAGCCAAGCTTTGTTAGCTGGGTAACCCTTGTAACCATTGATTAACTTCAATCATGTTTTCGTCAGTGATCAAGCCAGTTGCTTTCATAAACCGTATTTTTTGTTTTATATATTCGTATCGTACTTGCGCTAATTCACGCAACACTCTGTATTCAAGTTGTAAGCCATATAAAATATCGGCCATTGATTCTTCACCGTATTCAAACGCTTTTTCTAATGCTTGTCTGGATTTAACTGCAGAATCCAGAGCCTTTCGCGTCGCAGCAATACGATCAACACTGTTATTGGTACTCATATAAGAGTCAGTGGTCTCCTTAATCAAAAAACGAATCTTTGCTTCATTTTCAGCTTGAGTGCTTGACAGTTCATGCTTTGCTTTATTCATTTGGCTCGTCATTACACCACCAGAAAATAGTGGGATGTTAACGTTAATGGCGCCTACCGTTACATCATATTGATTTGCCGCCGTACTTTGATACCCCTGGTTAGATGAAAGATAAGACATTTGCATATCTACAACCGGAAGATGTCTTGATTTGTAGACGTCCACATTAGAACTGGCTGCTTCTATTGCTTTTATTTGAGCAGCCAAGGTCGGATTTTCACTTCTTGAGACCGCAATCCAATCGTCCAATTTACCTTCAAGCTTGATGAAGTTAATCTCTTTACGTAATTTATGAAGCTTTCCAGGCTCAATATTAGTTAACTCCCTCAAACTTTGCTTAGCAATTACTACTAACGTTTCGGCCTCAATAACAGTCGCTTTTACTTGATCCAGTCTTGCCTCTATTTCATACACGTCAGTGATTAAGACTATGTGTTTAGCATATAGCTTTTGTGCTTGCTGCAATTCCTTTTGCATGGTTTCTGCTTCCGCCTTAAGATAAAAAAGATCATCTTCTGCAAACAATATATTGAAATATCTTTCAACGACCTTAAACATAAGCTCATGCAGTGTGGCAACTTGCTCTAAAGCATACTGATCTTTAGCTTGTTGAGACCTTCGCCACTCCCAAAATTTAGTAAAGTCAAGCAAGGATTGGCTTAAAGATACATTATAACGAGTGCCCTTATATTGTGTTGACAAATCAACTGCCTCGCTCATGTTAGGCGTCTTTCCGACTGTCTGATTGTTTTGAGACCAGTTGGTAGAGGCATTTATTTGCGGTAGCATTGCACCCAAAGCCACTCCCTTTTGATCCGTGCCAATTTCAACTTTGTAACCTGCCATTTGTAATTCCGGGTCAAATTCGAGTGCTTGTTGATACACAGTAAGCAAATCTTCTGCCTTGGCTGGACTCAGTTGTAGCAACAATAAACAGATAAGTAACCCGTAATTTTTTCTCATTGGACTCTTAATCTTCTATGAAGCCACGCGCAAAAGCATTGGTAACAGGCTGCATCAAATATTCAAAGACTGTACGTTCGCCGGTATTAATTAATACTTCAGCAGGCATTCCAGGCAGCAATTCCAGGCCATCTAACTTTTCATAACTATCTGGGGTTAATTCAATAACCGCCTGATAGTAGGGCATACCTGTTTCCTCATGGGTTATTATGTCAGCTGACAAGTTGATTACCTTACCTTGCATTTTTGGTGTTACGGCCTGCTTAAAAGCACTAAATCTTACTTCACTCAACAATCCCACACGAACTCTATCAATATCCATAGGTGAAACTTGTGCGCTAATAATAAGCTCTTCTTTTTGGGGCACGATGTCTAGTATGGGTTTGCCTGGCGTAATTACACCGCCCACATTATGTACTGACAATCCTAAAACTTTGCCATTTGAAGGTGATTTAATTTCAGTTCTTGTGACTTTATCATTTGTTGCTATCAAGCGCTGATCTACATCATATAACTGATCTTGCACTTCACTATATTTACCAGCGACTTCTTCCTGAAATTTCTTTTGTAGCTGCAAAATTTGAAGTTTTGTTTCACCAATCTCCATTTCACTGCTCGCTATTTCAGCGCTTAAAGCCGCTACTTCACCGGTATTTACAGCATAATTACGCTCGCTATCAAGGAGCCTTAATTTATTGGTGAAGCCTTCTGTCAGTAATTCTTTTAAATCGCTAACTTCCTCGCCATATGACTTTATCAATTCTTGTTTGCTGGCGCGCTGTCCATGCAGCCCTTTTATTTTTGAACTTAGCTGACTTACTCGTTGATTTAACACTAAAATCTCTCCCTGATAAGATCTTTTTCTAGCGTTAAATATCTGATTTTCGCCCTGCCTTGCTTCAACTACATACTGATTGGACAAGTCTTGCAGATCAACAGGAAAATTTATTTGATTGGCCTGATCTCTTTCTGCAGTTAGCCTAGCAAGATGGGCAGCTAAAGTAATGTGTTGACCACGAAGAATTTCCAACTGCGCTTTAACTTCGGTGCCATCCAGTATCAGTAAAACATCACCTGCTTTTACAACATCACCATCTTTAGCCAGTAGTTTACTGACAATGCCACCATCTAAATGCTGCACGGTTTTGTGATGCGATTTTACCGTGACGTAACCTGGCGCTAAGGCAGAGCTATCAATAGGTGCAAAATAGCCCCAGGTTCCCAACACACCGAACATAGCGGCTAAAATAATAATACCGATCTGCCGTATTGAGCGATCATCAGTGACCACCAACAGCCCATCTTGAGTGAAACAAGGCAAGTCTTTATCCTTCATCATTAGGACAAAGAAGAACCCACCGGCGAACTCGGTGATGGAGGCGAATGATTAGCTTGCGTAGCCACTACTTGTTGCTGCTGCAAATGCGCTATAACCTCATCTTTAGGGCCATAGACAGAAACCAGTCCCTCATTAAGAATCAACAGCTTATCAACATGGGCAAGCACATTATTTCGATGAGTAATTACAATTACTGTCACCTTTCTCTGTTTTAATAATTGAATCGCCTGACCTAAGGAAAATTCGCCTTGCTCATCGAGATTAGAGTTTGGTTCATCTAAAACTACAATAACAGGGTCGCCATAAAGCGCTCGAGCTAAACCTATACGTTGGCGCTGACCCCCTGATAAATTACCGCCATTAGCGCCAATATGCGTATCATAACCTTGTGAGAGCTTTAAAATAAGGCTGTGAACATCAGCCATTTTAGCGGCAGCCACCACTTTTTCCGGATTTACCTCGCCCAAACGGGCTATATTTTCGCTTACAGTCCCCTCAAAAAGCTCTATATCTTGTGGCAAATAACCTATATAGGGACCAATCTCATGACGATTCCAAGCAAACACCTCCGCTCCATCGAGACGAATTTTTCCACTCGATGCTGGCCAAATACCTAATAAAGCACGTGCGAAGGTAGATTTACCAGCTCCACTGGGGCCTACAATACCAACAACATCACCTTTAGCGATGGTTAAACTAATGCCCTTCAGAACAGCCACTTTTGCGCCCGGTGGAATAACCACCGCTGAATCAAATTGAAAACAACCTTCTGGAGCAGGCAATGGCATCTTTTCTGGGTCGACTGGGATTTGATGAAGCATCTCATTGAGGCGATGATATTGATCACGCGCACCAATAAAGCCTTTCCACGAGCCAATCATCATATCGATAGGAGCCAATGCTCTGCCTAATAAAACAGAACCAGCCAGCATGAGGCCTCCGGTGATTTCATTTTCTATTACTAGATAAGCACCCAGGGCTAAAATAAGCGATTGCGAGGACAATCGAATGACTTTTGATAACCCACTAATTAAACCCGCACGAGAACTGGCAGCGGCTTGTAGGATTAATACGTGACGAGAACCCTCTAACCAGCGCGCTTGAATAGCCTGTAGCATACCCATGGACTCAATGACTTCGGCATTTCGAAGGTTTTTATTAACCAAATTGCGTCCTGCAATAGCTAAGGCATTAGCCTCACCTAACAATTTGGCGGTTGATTTTTCTTGAACAAACGCAATGAAAATAAGAAAAATAGCTGTTGCAATAGCCGCCCAACCAAAATAAGGATGAAAAATAAACATGACACCAATGTAGATAGGAATCCACGGCACATCAAAAAATGCAAATAAACCATTACCGGTCATAAATTGCCGTAAAGCTGTTAAATCATCTAAGGCTTGAGAAGAGGCCTTTTGGCCACCTGAATAAAGGGCTTGTTTATAAGTGACTTGAAACAGTCGCTCGTTGAGGAGAGTTTCAAGGCGTGATGAAACTCTAACTAATATCTGCGAACGTACCCATTCCAAGGCACCTAAGGTTAAAAATAAGACCAACATAATCAAAGTTAACATCAGTAATGTCGAATGATTACCTGTTGGGACTACCCGGTCATAGAGTTGCAACATATATATCGTGGGGACAAGTTGCAATATATTAATAACCATACTAAAAATGGCTGCCCAGATAAAAGCATCTTTACAACGTGTTAATGCAACTTCTAAATCTGATTGATTGACCTTCATGTTCTTCTAAACAATAAAATACTCACTAAACAATCACAAAATCGGTATAGTCAATATTGGTAGGATGAGTAGTTACACCTATTAATGCTATTTGAATGGAGGCAGTTGCTCCACTTCCGTCAGCGTCATAAGAAAGCGCTCCCGAGCTTACA
>CAJAHC010000649.1 GCA_903939355.1 uncultured Methylococcaceae bacterium
CACGACACTCATGAAATGTTAAAAGCGGAAAACCTAAAGTAAATTAAGAATGGCCAACATAAACCTTATCAGACCGTCTATTTTGTTGTCGATTACGCTCATACACCTGACGCATTAAATAAAGTTTTATCCAGTTTAAGGAAGCATTGCCTAAAGAATTTATGGCTTGTGTTTGGTTGCGGAGGCAACAGGGATAAAGGTAAGCGATCTCAAATGGGTCGTATTGCCGAACACTGGGCCGATCACATAATTGTCACCGTTGCCAATATTACTTTCCATTTTTTATTACTAATCCCTTAAACTACATATAACCAGTATCTGGAATATACCTAAGAACAGCAAAATTACCATCAGTTTGAATGTAAGATCCTGAGCTGATCAATATACCTGTGTATAACTTTCTCTAACTTCTTTAAGTTCCAAAGCTATTTCTCGACGCATACGAAAATCACGTCTGGAATGTGCAATGTTATAAGGGATTTTGGAGTTTCTTTCATACTTAACTGCTGTGCGAATCAAACCTATCCATTGCCTGTCATTATCTTCCATTTCTTTAAATCGGTTACGAATCCGCTCTAATTCTTGGTTACAGTAAGTAACAAAACCGGCTGCATAAAATACACTATTTTTCAGATAATCTTTTAAAGCCGCTAAATCACCATTTATTTCTTGAACGACCTGTTCAAAATTAGTAGGCTCTAACAATCTATCTTGATCATCGGCTATTTTTTTAGCCTGCTCGGCAGCTGATAAATTTGGCGCATCAACACTCATAGCTGCTTTAATGGCTGTTTTAACCGTTCTACCAATTACAGATGGAGTAGACAGATTATTTGCCCATAATCCGTAACGCAAATAATGAGTAACATCCTGCTTATTGACGTCTGTTCCCTGGTAAAAAGCTTCCAAAGTTTTAATCTCAGCTGACCTTTCATCCAGTAAGCGTTCACGAGCTTGCAAAGGTTTGGCGATAAAAGCTTCAACGGCCACACGGCCAAAACGTAAAAACAACACCTGAAAACCATGTCGAATTCGCGCCTGCTCAATATTTTCATCGGTATTAAGCAGATTTTTACGGACACCTTCAGTTTCCCAAAGCAATGATTGCGTTTTTTGAACAATTTGATCAATCAGTACCTGTAATGATTGTGCCAATTGGTCAGTTAACTCAGTTTCAAATTTTTGCTGAATTTCTCTAAACAATTCCTCACGGATTTTATAATTTCCTTCACGTGGATCAGGCATTGAAATAGTTCTACCTGCAGTATAAATCCGCTTTAATTCTTCCATTTGACCAGTCGTCAGATTGGAAAGTAAGGCTTCAATTTTTTCATCATAAGCCGTATGTAAAGTCGCCAACTCTTGATGTTCAGCACTGATTGCATCGGCTTCTTTACGACCTTGAATACTTTCTGCATACCACACATCAAAATCCTTTTTAATTCGTTGCCATTCACGGCCCCACCATTGATTAAACTCTTTACCTAATAGATCATCTTCCTCTATATCACCGGTTGCTATTTCTTCATAAACTGGTTCAAGTTTACCCAATATTTCAGCAGCATATTGGCGTATGTTATTAACAATTGCATCACAGCGCTTTTGTAAAACTTCTACTCGATCGTGGTCGATATAATCATTAATAGTCCCTTTTAATTGGAGCATTCCATCAGTAATACCCAATTTCTTTAATTTCAATTTATCATCTGCACTTTTAGTCCGCCTCAAAGTATCCTCTGATGGAATTCCAAATTCAACCAAATGAGCGCGCGCACAAACTGGCATCATGCGTCTTTCTATAACGTCGGGCCAGTTATTCCTGTGTTTCGCCAAAGTCTCTTTAAAGTCTATTTGATCATCTAAAGCATCTGCTTGTGTAAGCACAACAAAAATTTTATCCGATACTTTAATACTTGGATCTTCAGAGTCAGCAATCAGCAATATCTCTTTTTCTGGCCCAGTGATAGATGGTTGCTTCATCTCCTTGGCATAAATAATGGCATCACAACCTTTAAGCCGAGAAATCGCCTGTTCAGAATGCATTTGAACACCTGAATTAAAGCCTGGAACATCATGAAAAACAATATCTCGATCACTTCTCAAACGTACCGTTTTAAGTTGAATCCGCTTAATAGCTAGAGACTGCGCACGATTCTTAAAAATCGCCGACTGTAACTGGTCATTCACTTCACTAATATCGAGAAAACTTTGCGTATAACCATTTTTTTGCTTGGTAAATTCGTAAATAGCATTAAGATTTTTCTCGGTATCATCAAAATCTTCCTGTATCTCTTTCCTTTCTTTATCATTCAATGTGCCGTACAAAGCATCTTTTCTTTGCTGCTGGAGCTTCCCAATCTCTTCTTTGGTATAGTACTGAATAAAAAGTAGTTGATCCTGTTCAGTCTGAGCCGACCAAATTTCTGTGCTTGTAAACGTGCATCTTTCTCGTGCAGAAGGTAAAATCTCTTGTCCTAACCAAGCATTTAACAAAGCACTTTTGCCTGCTTTTTCCAAGCCAATAACCGCAACTTCAAAACGGTTGGCTTGTAAACGCTCTAATTGAAGATTTAATCGCCCATGTTCTATAGTCAACTTCTTAACTATTTCAGGTGAAAGATCTACACCGGTTTTATTACACAACGTAACAAGTCTATCGGCTAGTACAGAAGTTACTTCTAATCTAGCGAGTTGTTGTTGACAAGTCTCAAGCCATGTAGCCATAAAGTTCCAAGGTTATTAAATACATTCAGGATATTGAGGACAAACAGCAAGATGCTTGCCCATAAAAATTAATTAATGAGCAACTTCAACTTTTGCACCCTTTTCTTGACCAATATCAGCAAGGGATTGATTAAACCAAGACGTATCAAGATCAAAAGGCTTCCCGCCCTTAATACGAGGAAACTCAATCGCACGCAAAATACCGCCACGATCTTCATCATGACCTATCACTCCAGATTCACGTCGAAAAGCACATTCAACTGCTAAGTCAGCACAAGACTTAATTAAACGAATGTCTTCAACATTTGACGCTGCTGCTCTAGCGAAATAACCTGATTTTTGAATTAATGTTTTTTCTGCGCCCAGCATTTCTGCAAACTGCTCACCGAACCACTTGCCAGGATTAACTGCATCGAGCTTTACATGTCCAAATGCATCACGTGGAACTTCTTGCCCTTTGGCTTGCATTTCAGCAACAATAGATTCGACACCAGCGCCTTCTGAGACAAATATATTTACACAGTCAAATTTATCCATGACCGCACGAAGACGTTTAGCTTCAGCTGCGATATCAATAGTCATTTCCGGAATAAATATGCCATGAACTTCAAATGCATTGCGATCAAGACCCAGTTCTGGCAACCATTCAGCACGATCAAGTAGTTTTCGATATTCTTGAGCTGTCGCTGCAGTCAACCAGCCACAACTCCGCCCCATCACCTCATGAACAATCAACATACGCGGATTGGCATTATTTTCAGCTACAACATTCCAAAAGTAACGTGCTCCCTGCTCTGCAGCAGTCCATGCACCCAATGATTGTTTGATTGGAAAAACATCATTATCAACTGTTTTTGGCAACCCTATAACCGTAAGGCCATAATTATTGCTCGCAAGGAATGCAGCAAGATCAGCAGCAGCGGTATTTGTATCATCACCACCTATAGTATGAAGAATATCTACGCCATCTTTAACCAATTGATCAGCCGCTACTTTTTGTGGATCTTGACCTTCCTGAACCAGTCCTCTCTTAAGACAATCTTTAATATTCGTTAGCTTAACTCTACTATTCCCAATCAATGAGCCACCAAAGCGATGGAGAAGCCCTGCTTTTTCACGAATTGCTGGAGTTACTGAATAAAAATCGCCCAGCAAAAGTCCTTTGTAACCACTACGGTAACAAATAATTTCAATGGAAGGATCAATTTCTGTATAACGTTCAATGAGACTGCCGATAGCCGAGTTCAAACATGGTGCCAAACCACCCGCGGTTAAAATTGCAACTTTTTTTGGCTTGTTCATAAAGATTTTAAGGTATGAATATTAGATAAAAGACACGGAACCGGCATGTAATAATTCAAACAATTGATGTGACATATCGATTTCAAAAACATATACCCTCAAGTATTAGCAATACTAATTAAGGTAGTGCACAGAAAAATCAATTACACCAAGTCATATTTAAACTATATAAACACCCTTCCTATTTAATGAGGTCACATTGCAATCCGCCAAAAAAACTGAATTAATTCATTCTATTAAATAGAAGAAATTCATCAGGTATGATTTGGGTATTTGGACTCCGATAGCTACTGATTCTAACATATTACAAAAGAATTATCTTAACACTTTTCTAGTTATACAGAAAACCGAACAGCGCTAAATTGGGGATTATACTTGTGATGAAGGAATTGAAATAGGGCAGAAAAATACTTTGAATTGACAATATGAAGAATCAAATTTGAGTCAGCCTCAAATTATTAAGCTTTTATTTTACTTATTTCTTAAAATACCCGTTAACAACTTCGACCACTGAAAGTTCATTTTTAGCTAATGGCTTGATTATAATAAGTGCGTCAAACAAAATCTTTGTCGCTTTAGGAAGATTTCTTATGTTTTCACGCACTAAATCATAAGCACCAAACATCGCCAAACAAAAGAACTGCTTTATCAATGAATAATGGTTTCTATTCAATCCAGCCAAGATCGAAATTGATTCTTGCGCGTTTTCCCCACCACACTCCAAATATTTGAAGACCGCAGTTTTAAGCAACTCATTTGACATGACCCCATAAAGCGCATTTGCAAGAACATTAAGATTAGCATTTGCATGTTGCCTATCGCGATAATAAGCCTCAATTTTTTCATGAATCAAATCGGTATTATTGAAATCAGGCATTGTCAACAAATGACCACTCAATATTTGTATATCGGAAAACACTGCTGTCAATCCACCACCCGTCAAAGGGTGACGCATATTCAAAGCATCTCCCAGCATCACAGCTCCTTTCCGGAATATGGGCTTTGCTGCCATATAGTGATTAGGCATAACCTTAAAACCACCCTCTTCTATAGCATATTCATAACTTGCAAGCATGCATTCTGGTATATACGGAGTCACATTGGCATCCAAGTGTGCCTGCAACAAAAATTTTCTTGGCAGTTGATCGCCAGGAAAATCTATTAGAAGCCTAACTTCATTCGTTGAAATTGGGTAACAAATAAATGGTGTTGGGCCAGATAAAAACACGTGCCCATGCCTTGGGAAAGGCATTTCACAATCTTTTAAAATCAGGCCAATAAAATAGGAAGTGACTGTTTTTTCATTATTACTGAGACTTTCTCTGAAATTTGAAAAGAATCCATCGCTAGTAATTGTTAGTGGTGCATAAATAGATTTTATATCAGATGTCAATGACTCACGATAACTCACGCCAATAATTTCATGACGCTCATTTTCCAATAATTCCAGAGCCTTACCATTTATTTGCTCAACTGACTCATTTTGAAGCGCTGAAGCTCTTATTTTCTGTAAAAAACGACCATTATGTAACCCCATACCCTTATAGCGATTCGGATAAGGAATGGTTATTTTTTTATCGCCTTGCAGCAATGAATATCCATCTACTGGTTGCGCGTCGAAACCCTCCAATAAATGCCCAAGAGCCATTTGTTCAAGTGACAAAACAGCGCCCGGCTGCAAGAGTTCGCCGACAATACGCTTTTTTTCTTTAAAGCAATGGTCAATCAACGCAACTTTAATGCCTTTTGGAGCAAGGTAGGCAGCAATAGTTGCCCCTGCCATGCCTGCCCCAATAATGCAAATGTCGAATTCTGATTTCATATTAAGTTACGTAACACAAACACTTTAAACTGAATTGATGTTTTATCATTCCTGTACATACCGCCTGTAATATCGACTTAACGCCCAAATAGGAAATACATTCCTATAATTAGAATAGGTTATCATACAGTTATAGTTAAATACGCCGGAAATATTTTCCTGTGACCAATCCCCGATACCAGCTTGCCTACTTAACAATAGTTTAACACCTTTTTCAATTACGATTTCACCATTGAAATCAGTTGCCATTAATGCCAGCAAAGCCCATGCTGTATTAACCACTTGCGACTCTTCCGCTTCAGTATAAACTAACTTGGAACACGATTCAAAGGTCTCACCCCAACCACCATCAGCTTTTTGTTTACCCACTAAAAATTCGCAAGCTCTATTCAAGCTACCTTCCAAAACGGTCTCATTATAAAAACCCTTGCCCTTGGCCTTACTAATCGCTTCTACACCAAACCAGGTAGCGTAAGTAAAACAAACTGCCCAACCGCCATACCAAGAACCATCTGCTTTTTGTTGCTCCAAGATAAACTTAAGTCCTGCGATAATTGCTGCATGTATTTCGTTATTTTTGTAATCCGGGTAAGTTTCTTGTGCTTCCAATAAAGAAATAACACAAGCCGCAGTACATTCCGTCCAAGAATAATCGATCATTATATCGGCAAATACTTCTGATGGATTAAGCTTTTCCAGCCATTTAGGCGCTCTGGTTAATTCGTAAGTCGCCCAACCACCATCAGAATTTTGATAAGACAGTATAACATCAATTGCCTGTTTAATCCGCGCCTCATCAATCAGCGGCACAACAAGTCCCGAATGATGAACCGCTATAGTAGCGCTTAACCCTTCTGCTGTGCAATCGGCAACCGGCCAGCCGTTTTCAGCTGTCGAAAAAGGCCAACTACCAATCATTGGATGACGAAAGAATTCAGCGTGAGTAGGATGTTCAACTGCAATTTGCGAATGATCAATAAACTGATAGCTTTTGGCAATAGTTCCTGCAAATAATTTACCCAAATCACTTTCTAATATAGCCCGAGTTGCGAAAGCGGTATCCCACAACTGAGAGCCATTATAACCACTCATTTTCATACCATCTTCAGCAACCCACAAATAATCATACCAACGTGCCACATGCCTCTTAAATTGCACGGAATCTTTGCCGTAAGCATGCCAAATGCAAATAGAGTTAATTGCCTTATTGACCGGACCTATATTGATGTAATCAGTTTGAGCATCTTCAGCATTTAGGTATTTTAAAATATAAACTACAGCCTTCTTTCTTAACCAGGGGTTAAGTATCTTCTCATAGGTATTAGTAAAAAAATTCATCCA
>CAJAHC010000650.1 GCA_903939355.1 uncultured Methylococcaceae bacterium
CCATTAGCAAATGGTTGTACAAATATTTCTATTTGTATGCCCTGGCCGATCGGTTGCAGATGAATATGCAAACGACTATCTGCATCAACGCATAACGAATGACTAGATGAGCCGCCAATGTCAGACTGTACAGTTAACATTGAAGCAATCGAAGCAATCGAATCAATAACTTGTTGGCGCGCTGAAATGGGTACTGTCAATCCATTTTTACCCAAAATGTCAGCAACTTGACGATGTCCTTCATTAATAACATAAACAATCAAGCCATTACTTGCCGTTCGTTGCACAATGACTTGTTGTGTTGTGAGCATTGGTATTAAAGAAATATGTAAATTTTCTTCCTGCTCTTTGACTAATAATTGTGGCTCTGCCAAACTGATATCAACGGGTATATTTAATGCTTCTTGATTGAGCCAATAAACATTTGAACTCCCTACAGCAGCAATAATAGCTTTACTTGATAAGTCATAAAAATCCTTGCTGGAATAGCCATAATAATTCGATTCTTTTACAATCTCGATGTGACTACAGATGTTACGATCCTGCTCGGTCAGATAATCAAACTCTGTTATGTCATGATACAACTTTTTTAAAGCAATCGGCCTACCCTTATTCCAACGACCATTTTTACCTAAACTCTGTTCTTTAGGTGTTAACGTCACAACATTATTGTCCATACTGAGCGACCAGATCATACGTAATTCCTTTTGAACTACAATGACTGGTTCTGTAGTCAATTGAGTTAATGCATCCAATGCTCTTTGCCATCTTGATACTTGAGGCAATAAATCAATCAGTTGGTTGAAGGGTGATTGTAAATAGTGTTGCGCTATGATTTCACATTCTTCATTTTTATAGTCCAAGCGTTGTAATAACGAAGAACTTACCGCTGCGTACCAAGCATAACCTAACTGTTCAGCCTGTTGGCAAAATGTCGCCAACTCTGATAAAAACGCACTATTTTTGGTGTTATTCGTCATTACCTCGCTTTCACCTATCCAATACAACAACAACGCATGAAACAAACGCTCATATGCCAACTTGTTAGTTTTATATAAATAGGTACTATGCTCGATTGTAGCTTTACCCTGATATATCTCTACTGCGTCAAGCAAAATTAAATTAAGCAAACAAAGACCTTCACTTTGCCATCCTTGCTTGGTGATAATGCGTGCCTGTTGCTTTAGTAATGTTAAATTACTCAAACGCCGGCTTTTTAGTAAAGCAAGATTGAAAAAATATCCGCTTATTCCTTCAATAAAAACATTTCGTTTTCCCGTTTCTTTTTTGAGGGCTTTAAGAGCCACATGAAATAATTGAATGGCTTCGTCATTACAATTTTGCAAAAAACGTAATGTGGCTAATAATGTCAATCCATCTGCTGATAAATCATCTGCTAACCAATACTCGACATCCTTAAAATTTCCTCGCACTAAACGTTGCTCAACAAGCGCGTGAACAATAGCAATATTAACGTGCTTCCTGGCACCAAAAAAACTCTCAAGCAATTGATATTTATCAGCCACATTACTTAAATCAAGATAACTGTCTTGCAAGTAATATTTTAAGACAAGAAACTTAATATCATCAGATAAAGACGCAAACCACTCAGCATCATAATCATTGAAGAATATTTTATTTATTATGCTTGGGAAAATCTGCTGATAATCTATATAAAAATGTTCAATATTTGCAGTAAAAGCTAATTCATTACCTTGATACAAAAAAATACGCAGTTGTTTTATGGCATGGAATACACTGATTCTGGCTGGGTAATAATAACTGGGCTCAGCAATGAGTAGTTGAGATAATTTAGTAAACCATGGTTCCAAAATAGCGAGACGCATTAATGGCTCAGAAATATCTTCACTGCAGTGCCAGCCATCTTGTGTCAAAATGATTAGACTTCTTTCTTGGAGTTTATCCCGCAATTGTTTATCTATCAGAGCAACCGTGTTCGTTGTGAAAGAACCCGCTGTCCGCAACATATTTTGTAAGCTAGATTGGCCTATTGGAGCATAGATAACGGCTAAAGCGAGCATGATTGTTTGCTCATTAATTGCCAGAGCATTAAAAGAAGTAAGTGCTTTATTTTTCATTTATGATTTATTACATTGTGATGTCTGATAGTTTAAGGTCAAATTACCTTTAACTTTTAATCTACCCATTTTATCTTGCGTCTTTATTCGGACCGAATACTAAAAACTCAAAGAGTTTATTTTTAATAACAGACTCTTACAAGATATTGGCATAATCCTGTTCGAGTTGTCTGAAATTAAGTGAGATCATAAAACGGCTAAAACTTAACCAAGAAGATAACCCCATCAAATCTTTAAACTGTGGAGGTAAAAAAAGAGGCGCTATTACTGTACCCTCCTCTACTAAATCAACCAGCACTTTCATGTCTTCAATCATGGTTTTGCCGCAAAATAATAAAGGAATACGATCTGGCTTTCCCTTACTAACTGCCAGACGCATGAAATTATATGTTAGTACGAAACCTTTTATATAGGTTAGATCTTTTGTGAATGGCATTCCATCAGAACTACTCCCTCTGAAGACACGACTACTATGTATGTAACTTTCTTCATCATCCAACCCTTTTTCTTTGAAAAAAGTAAATACATCCATAAAATCGGCACCTTCTTCAACAAGGGTAATGGCCCGCACACGATTAATCAAACGCATAA
>CAJAHC010000651.1 GCA_903939355.1 uncultured Methylococcaceae bacterium
ATGAAGGACGGCGAAACCACTCTGGTAATGCTGTTTCGATTCAACGAAAAAGGACTGATCGAATCAGTTCGTGCTGAAGCGCGAGGGCGTACAGTTGAAGGCAAGGTGGTTCCAACGCCATGGGAAGGCCGATGGGAAAGCTATGAGACACGAAATGGAATGCTCGTTCCTGTTTCAGGCGAGGTGGCCTGGGTGCTTCCCGAAGGGCAGAAACCTTACTGGCGTGGTCGTATCACTAAACTCAGTTATGAATTTGCACAATGATCTTTAATGAACAGTTGTAGATTATTTACAAGCATAGCTTCCTATAATGTTGCTTCCCTAATGTTGCTACTTTGTGCTACATTGCAATTAGTAATAGTTAAAAATTGTTTAAAAGTTCAATACAGCCGATCGCTGTGCTCCGGCTGATTTTTTTGTTATGTGCAAGCAGTAATGTACCGAGAAATAGCGGTTTGATATATAAAACGAAAATGATAATTGACACTAATTTTAATTTTTACTCCGATTCAAATGGTGGTGACCCTGACAGCACCAGTCCAACACTCCGTAAATATCATAAGATACTGTGGAGCAAGCCATTGCCAAACGGTAACCTTTTTGAATTACGTGATAACAAAAATGGCGCTTATTTATATCACCAGTCAGAACTTGGAGAATTCTATTTGGGCAGCGATGCTATAACACACTCGTATAAAAATCATAAACGGAAGAAGTGGCTTACAGAACAAATTCCAACCGAAGTAAATGATCTTTTTGATACGGGCTCTACCATTGGGGCTTATATTATTTTTCCAAATAACAGAATTGCCGGAAAGCATACAATCAATCAAGCTCGCGGAGTAAATAGTTTAATTGATGACAGGTTTGATTTAACCTTAGAATGTATCCGTCTCTTTTATTCTGGTGAAAAAAGTCCACTTTATGACACCTTATTGAGATATGAGAATTTTTTTGATTTGTTTATTGATTTTATGGGATACATCCATTTTTTCTTCTTGAATGATCTGATAGATGAAAACAATAAGATTAAATTCTATTTGCCTTTTGATGGTTTCAAAACACATCCGTCATTTTCCGATGTCAGCCAATATCTTTTATACAAAACAAATGTCGTTGACTTCATTAAATCAAGAAAAAAACGAATCGAAAATTATATAAAAAGTGAAGGACAATTAGTATAGCCCCAGCACATAACAACCGCATCAACTCGGACTGGCAATTCCGCTGCGCTTTTGAGAAAGGTAGAGTCTCAAATCCGACTCCGCTACGCTGCGGGGATAGTTCGACTTACAGATTTCAATGCGCTTCGCTTTTGAAATCTGAGTCTCACTAAAAAGCCCCGCTGATTTCTCAGCGGGGCTTCATGTTTTAAATCCGGCGGCACCTACTCTCCCACACAGTCACCCATGCAGTACCATCGGCGCAAAAGAGCTTAACTTCCGTGTTCGAGATGGGAACGGGTGTGACCTCCCTGCGATAGCCACCGAAATTTATCTATATAATTGCATGACATTGCATATCGTTATGTTGAAAAACTAAGCACTATAGTTAATTATTAAGCCATAATAAAATAATTATTATGGTCAAGCCTCACGACCGATTAGTATCAGTTAGCTGAACACATTACTGTGCTTACACATCTGACCTATCAACCTCGTAGTCTACAAGGGGTCTTCAGTCTTGATGTCTCCATCAAGAGGGATATCTTATCTTGAGGTGGGCTTCCCGCTTAGATGCTTTCAGCGGTTATCCCTTCCGAACTTAGCTACCCAGCTATGCCGTTGGCACGACAACTGGAACACCATCGGTTCGTCCATCCCGGTCCTCTCGTACTAGGGACAGCTCCTCTCAAATATCCTCCGCCCACAACAGATAGGGACCGAACTGTCTCACGACGTTCTGAACCCAGCTCACGTACCGCTTTAATTGGCGAACAGCCAAACCCTTGGGACCTGCTCCAGCCCCAGG
>CAJAHC010000652.1 GCA_903939355.1 uncultured Methylococcaceae bacterium
TACTGATCTTGAAATACAAATTATTGCTAAGATTCCCTTAAACGCATCTACATCAGGTTCTATTACTGTACCAGCAAGGAAATTTTTAGATATTTGTCGTCTTTTACCCAACGGTGCTGAAATTAAATTTGAATTAATAGATGAAAAAATAAAAATTTTATCTAATAAAAGTCGCTTCTCTTTAAGTTGTTTACCCGCAAATAATTATCCTCAGTTTTCTGAATGTGAATTTGAAAATCAATTTTCCATTAATTCTGACAAATTTAAGAAAGCTCTTGATAAAACTATTTTTTGTATGGCAAATCAAGATGTTCGTTATTATCTAAATGGTTTATTAGTTAATATTTCAAATAATAAAATAAAACTTGTTGCCTCTGATGGCCACCGTTTATCGATTTATGAAGATTCTTTAGATCAAACTACTGGTTATGAATCTAGAATTATATTCCCTAGAAAAGGAGTTATAGAACTTAATAAACTACTTGATGATACTAGTGTTGATTTAATAATTGAATTTTCTAATGGTAATATTAGAATTTTTATTAAGAATTTAATTTTTTCTGCAAAATTAGTGGATTCAAAATATCCAGATTTTGGTAAAGTTTTTCAACAGGATTTTTTTAAATCAATTTCTATTAAAAAGTTAATTCTAAAGGATGCTCTAACTAGGGTAGCAATTTTATCTAATGAAAAATTCAAAGGTGTCACTTTAGATATTAGTCCCAAGAGTTTAAAAATTAGTACACACAATCCTGAGCATGATGAAGCTGAAGAAGAACTTACTATTGATTATATGGGCGATCCTATATCTATTGCTTTCAATGCTCAATATTTATTAGATGCAATTTCTAATTTGGATTCTGATGTTGCTGTATTAACAATTGCTAGTAATGCTAGTAGTTGTTTTATAAGTGAACCTTCTGACTCTATTTATAAATTCATCGTAATGCCAATGCGACTCTAAGATTAATTGAAATGACGCTACTTAAACTGGATATTCACGCAGTTAGAAATATTCAACAAGAATCTTTTATTCCTGATTCAACAATTAATTTATTTTACGGGGAAAATGGTAGTGGAAAAAGTGCTATTCTTGAGGCTGTTTTTATTTTAGGGCGCGCTAAATCTTTCCGTTCTGCCATTATCAAACCAATTATTAATTTTACACACGATAAATTAATTATTTCTGCTCAACTCGCTCAAACTAACAATAAAACTATTCAATTAGGTATTCAATTAGATACTAAAAATTTTTTTTGTCGAATTAATCATAAAACCACACAAAAAAGATCTGACTTGGCTTATGCTTTGCCTTTACAAATTATTCACCCAAAAAGCTATGAGCTTCTTGATGCCGGACCACAACTTCGACGTGAATTTTTAGATTGGGGGGTTTTTAATAACGATAGGAATTTTTTACTTGCTTGGAGAAATTTTAAAAAAGCATTATCACAAAGAAATGTTTTACTAAAATCAAAGCAACTCCAATATATCAATGTCTGGGATAAAGAGCTTGATTATTACGGTACAATAGTTGACCAATATAGACAACTTTATTTATCAAGATTTAAACCTATATTTTTTAGTATATTTAAAGAGTTTTTTGGTCATATTAACGTCGATATAATAATTTCATCTGGTTGGGATACCTCTTTTGAATTCCAACAAGTTCTAATTAATGATCTTGATAAAGATCTTCGTTATGGATTTACACATAGTGGTCCACATAGGGCTGATTTTAATTTATTTATCAACAACAGGTTGGCTAAAGATTTTGTTTCACGAGGCCAATTAAAATTAATAGTTTTAAGTTTAAAACTTGCTCAAATGCAATTACTTTTTAATGAAAATGGTATTTCAGGTTGTTTTTTAATTGATGATTTTGCAGCAGAACTAGATACTCTTAATCGTTCAAAATTATTACAATATTTATCAGTTATGGGTTGCCAAGTGTTTATTACAGCTACTGAAATATCGGAGTTTGGTGATTTAGAAAATATTAAAAAATATAAGATGTTCCACGTGGAACATGGAAAAATAAAGCAAGCATGATGTTCCACGTGGAACATCATGTAACCACCAAAGATTTAGGAGACTTATGAGTAATAAAAACGATCAATACGACAGTACTAATATTCAAGTTTTGAAAGGATTGGATGCCGTAAGAAAACGTCCAGGAATGTATATTGGTGATACTGATGATGGATCTGGCTTACATCATATGGTCTTTGAGGTGGTAGATAATTCGATTGATGAAGCTTTAGCTGGTTTTTGTAAAGAAGTAAAAGTGATTATACATAATAATGGATCAGTATCTGTTTCAGATGATGGTAGAGGTATACCAGTTGATATTCATCAAGAAGAAGGTCGATCAGCAGCAGAAGTTATTATGACTGTTTTACATGCTGGTGGTAAATTTAACGATAATGCATACAAAATTTCTGGAGGTCTTCATGGTGTCGGAGTATCGGTTGTTAATGCATTATCGGAAGAATTAAATCTTGAGGTGCGTAAAAATGGACAACTTTATAAGCAACAATATCGGATGGGTAATCCAGTAGCTCCGTTAGTAGCGGTAGGAGCAACTGAAGGCTCAGGTACATTGATTAATTTTAAACCAAGTACTGAAACATTTACAGATGTTGAATTTCACTATGATATTTTAGCAAAAAGATTAAGAGAGTTATCCTTTTTAAACTCAGGTGTGCGTATAAGTTTGTTGGATGAACGTACCGACAGACATGATATATTTGAATTTGAAGGTGGTATAGGTGCTTTTGTTGTTCATCTTAATAAAAATAAGACTCCACTGTTTTCAGAAGTATTTCATTTTATAGCAGAAAAAGAAGGTGTTACCATCGAAATTGCGATGCAATGGAATGATTCGTATCAAGAAAATGTTTTTTGCTACACTAATAATATTCCTCAAAGAGATGGAGGAAGTCATTTGGCTGGATTTAGGGGAGCGCTGACACGGACTATAAATCAATATATAGAATCTAGTGGCTTGGCCAAAAAAGAGAAGGTTCAAACTACAGGAGATGATTCTAGAGAAGGTTTAACAGCTGTACTTTCAGTTAAAGTACCAGATCCTAAATTTTCATCACAAACTAAAGATAAGTTGGTTTCCTCAGAAATTAAACCACTTGTTGAATCAACAATGAATGAAAAGTTACAAGAATTTTTATTGGAAAAACCACAAATCGCTAAAGCTATTGTGGGGAAAATTATTGATGCCGCTCGGGCAAGAGAGGCGGCTCGAAAAGCACGTGAAATGACTCGTCGCAAAACAACATTGGATATTGCCGGCTTACCAGGGAAGCTTGCGGATTGTCAGGAAAAGGATCCTGCTTTATCTGAATTGTTTTTGGTGGAAGGAGATTCAGCGGGTGGGTCTGCAAAGCAGGGTAGAGATAGGCGTACACAAGCTATCTTGCCATTAAAAGGTAAAATTTTAAATGTTGAAAAAGCTCGCTTTGATAAAATGATCTCTTCAGAAGAGGTAGGTACGTTAATTACAGCACTAGGATGTGGAATAGGTAAAGATGAATATAATCTTGCCAAGTTGCGATATCACCGTATTATTATTATGACTGATGCTGATGTCGATGGCTCGCACATCAGAACTTTGTTATTAACTTTCTTTTATCGACAATTACCAGAAATAGTTGAAAAAGGGTATATCTATATTGCTCAACCCCCTTTATATAAAGTTAAAAAAGGTAAACAAGAACATTATGTTAAGGATGATGCTCAATTAAATGAATATTTAATTCAATTAGCTCTTGATAAAGCTCAATTATTTACTGATGAAACGGTGCCACCTATTCAGGGACAAGGTTTGGAAAAGCTTGCTAAGGAATTTACAAATGTAGTAAGTATCATTAATCGATTATCCAGACGTTATGATGATATATTCTTAGAACAGTTTTCTTATATGGATGTCATAACGGATGAAGTCAAACAAGATCAAAAAGAATTAAACGCTTGGTTTGCCAAGATGGAACAAAATTTAATGGACAGCGCTAGTAAAGCGTTATTCACGATAAAGCTTGATTATAAGACTAGTAACGAGTTTTCAGTGGTGGTTACTAAGAAACTTCATGGAATCACTAAAACATTTATATTACCATCAACTTTTTTTAATGGAAAAGATTATCAGCAGATTGCACAATACGCTAATCACGTAGCTGGGATGTTTAATACAGGTTCTTATATGCAAATGGGTGAAAGGCAACAGTTGGTAAGTAGCTTTAAAGAAGCTTTTGAATGGATGATGAAAGAAATTAAAAAAGGACAGAATATACAACGGTATAAGGGATTGGGAGAAATGAATCCTGAACAGTTATGGGAAACCACGCTGGATTCAAATAATCGTAGATTACTACAGGTTAGAATTGAAGATGTTATTGCAGCTGATGAAATTTTTACTACGCTAATGGGGGATGTTGTAGAACCTCGACGAGATTTTATTGTTAAAAATGCCTTAGATGTTACCAATCTGGACGTTTAATTATGTTGACATTTCCTCAAATTGACCCGATTGCATTAAGTTTGGGACCAATAAAAATTCATTGGTATGGTCTTATGTATGTAATTGGTTTTGCCGCCGTTTGGTTTTTAGGTCAGAAACGGGCAGAACGATCTTGGTCAGCTATAAAACCGGAAGCTATAGAAGATTTGGTTACTTATGGTGCGATGGGAGTAATTCTGGGCGGTAGAATAGGTTATATTTTATTTTATAATTTCAGTGAGTTTTTAAACAACCCGATTATTCTGTTTAAAATATGGCAAGGTGGCATGTCTTTTCATGGTGGCATGTTAGGTGTATTTTTTGCTATGTGGTTTTTTGCAAAAAAACAGCACTGCACCCTGTTGCAATTAACCGATATTATCGCACCACTGGCCCCGATAGGATTAGGGGCAGGGCGCATTGGAAATTTTATTAATTCCGAACTCTGGGGCAAAGCGACCGATGTGCCTTGGGCTATGGTGTTTCCTAATGGTGGCCCACTTGCACGTCATCCATCACAATTGTATGAAGCCTTTTTAGAAGGGTTCGTGTTATTTATTATTCTCTGGTTGTATTCAGATAAATCAAAACCGGTGGGCGCAACAACCGGCATGGCATTGTTTTTCTACGGCTGTTTTCGATTTTTTGTTGAATTTTTTAGAATGCCAGATGCTCATCTTGGTTTTTTAGCATTAAATTGGGTAACGATGGGACAAATATTATCATTGCCTATGATTATTAGTGGTTGGTTACTATTTTATTATGCCAACAAAAAAACGGTATGAAGGCATATCTGGAATTACTCAATAAAGTACTTAATGAAGGTACTTTGAAAGGCGATAGAACCGGTAGTGGTACCTTATCTATTTTTGGCCATCAGATGCGTTTTGATCTGACCCAGGGCTTTCCATTAGTAACAACAAAAAAAATACATTTAAAATCAATTATTTATGAGTTATTGTGGTTTTTAAGAGGCGAGACTAATCTGGCTTTTTTACATGAGCATCAGGTTAATATCTGGAATGAATGGGCCGATGAAAAAGGTGATTTAGGCCCCGTCTACGGATATCAATGGCGTTCATGGCCCACTTCGGATGGTCGTCATATTGACCAGATTCAACAAGTGATTGAGCAATTAAAAAAAACGCCAAATAGCCGGCGAATAATTGTATCTGCTTGGAATGTCGCCGATTTACCCGATGAAACCATCAGTCCACAAAAAAATGTAGCACAAGGAAAAATGGCTTTAGCACCCTGCCATGCATTTTTTCAGTTTTATGTTGCCGATGGTAAATTGTCATGTCAGCTCTATCAACGGAGCTGTGATACTTTTTTAGGTTTGCCGTTTAATATTGCTAGTTATGCGTTATTGACGCATATCGTAGCTCAGCAGGCCGATTTGGAAGTGGGTGATTTTATTTGGACGGGTGGAGATGTGCATTTATATCTAAATCATCAAGAGCAAGCTAAACTGCAATTAAAACGAACACCCTATGAACTTTGTCATTTGCAGATTAAAAATAAACCACAGTCCATATTTGATTATCAGTATGAAGATTTTTGCTGTGCTGATTATCAAGCGCATGAGCATATTAAGGCAGCAATTTCTATTTAATTAAATACCATTTTAGTTATAAGAATTACCATTTAAAAATGAATATACAACACAAAGCGCATCCTTGGCACGGCATAAAAGCGGGTGATAATGCACCTACTATCGTTACAGCCTTTATCGAAATCGTTCCCTCTGATACGGTTAAATATGAAATTGATAAAGAGAGTGGCTATCTTAAAATAGATAGGCCACAAAAGTTTTCCAACATGATTCCTACGCTTTATGGTTTTATTCCACAAACGTATTGTGCTGAAAAAGTTGCCGCATATGCATCGTTAAAATCCGGAAAAGAAGTAGCTAAAGGTGATGGTGATCCTTTGGATATTTGCGTATTAAGTGAACGTAGTGTTACTCATGGCGATATTTTATTGCAGGCCATTCCAATTGGTGGATTTCGTTTGTTGGATGGTGGTGAAGCAGACGACAAAATTATTGCAGTGATGAGGGGTGACGAATTCTATCGACAATGGAATGATGTTTCAGATTGTCCAGAGTCTTACATTAACCGGCTCAAACATTATTTTTTAACTTATAAGCATTTGCCGAGTGAAAAAAGTATTTGTGA
>CAJAHC010000653.1 GCA_903939355.1 uncultured Methylococcaceae bacterium
ACTGTAAAACAAGATCTGCGCAATTAAGCCCATTAGTATCATTACGAATACCATAACGAATGCTAAAATCGACGAAATATTAGCCCTCAACTTGACCTGCTTTACTTGCTCAGCCAACCTTAATTCGATGTTTTTTTGAAACTCATTAATTTGACCCATAATTTTAGCTTTTTCATTTAAATAACTAGCCCCAAAAACCAACTGTCTTGCCAGCTCAAGATTTCCAGATCGTCCAGCTTTAAACGCCTGGTTTTCGAGCTTAATTAATTCATCGGAACTCAGCTTGGCTTTTTCAATCAAGGCTAATTCATTAGTAGTTGCCCCTAATTTACGCAACTCTAAAACTGCTTTATCACGACTGCGGGTGACATTAACTTCTTGTGTAAATAATTCGTCATAAATTGGGTCTCCAGTCGCGGCAAAAGTTCTGACCATATTCGATAGTAAATCAGACCCCTCTGATAACTGATGAGATAACCCCAATGACTTTAACTGCACATCAAAAAATCTTAGCTGAACATTTCGATAATGATGTGCTAACAATAAACTAATAAAAGTAATTATTGCTAAAAAAGATAACACTGCCAATATCCATTTATTAACTGTTTTTATTGACATTTGTTCTTCTATTCTTCTATTAGGCGCTTGATTAACGTCACTTTATTTTTGTTTTTGGCATAACAATAATCGTAGCTATGCATATAACTCTTAACCAGATAGATACCCAACCCCCCGATGGGGCGATCTTCAATATCCAAAGACAAATCCGGTGCTTCACGCTGAAATGGATTAAACGGCTTGCCATCATCGGTAATATGAATATGAATCTCCTTTGCATTAGTTTCAATCAGAACATCAATATAACCCCCCCTATTATCCGGATAGCCATAATTGATAACATTAATAACTAATTCTTCCAGGACTAGATTGACCTGCATTAAAACAGTAAAATCCCAACCAACTTCTTCACCAAATATTTCTAAATCTTTAGCCAGAGAACTGATTACTTCAACCGTATTCGGTAAATGCCGAAACAGTTGTCGATAATCTGGTGTTTTTTCCATCATATTGAGCTCTTCATGTTTAGTCATTCCTGCATCACTAATTAGGCTATGGTAATTTTAATGTAGGTAAATGAGGCTAGGTGATTCTCATAAAAACACACACTCTCTAATGCTATTGCTACTTGCCTTTCAGTTGAAAAGCAATCAGAGCGATATCGTCGGATTGTTCTGCACCCAACGTAAAAACATTAATATCTGCATTGACTGCTTCTATCAGTTCCTGAGCATTATAATGTTCGAGACCGGTTAATAAGTCACAAAGACGTTCCTCACCATACTCTTCAAAACTTACATTCATTGCTTCATTAATACCATCGGTATACATTATTAAACTTTCACCTGCATTAAGTTGCATAGTTTCCACACTAAAACTAGCTTCATCAAATATACCTAATGCTGTACCCGACTCTCCTGGCAGCATCGAAACAATGCCATACTTAGATAGATACAAAGGACGATTATGTCCACCATAACTGTACGTTATTAAATTTGTATCTAAATCAACCGTTGCTATAAACAAGGTTACAAACATCATGGCATCATTATCACGACATAATTCCGGATTCAAAGCCGCCAAAATATCATGAGGAAGCACATGCTGCTTGGCCATAGCACGAACCAATGTTTTAACCATAACCATAAATAATGCTGCTGGCACACCTTTACCAGAGACATCACCTATTACAACAAGTAACGTTTTTTCATCCAAATGAAAAAAGTCATAAAAATCCCCACCCACTTCACGAGCAGGCTGTATATAGGCAAATAGATCAATTTTACTACCCTTGCTAAACCGTGGGAACGCTGTTGGAAGCATACCCATCTGTATGCTCTTAGAGAGTTCAAGTGACTCCTGATGCCGCTCTTGAGACACTCGCTCATGTATTAAATGTACCCTTCCGATGGCAATTGCTACTTGTGAAGCTAACAAATTCAGAACCTTTGCTTCTGCTGCACTAAAGTTTATAGGCGTTTGGCTAACAACACTCAACACACCAAAAATATTATCTCGAGTTTTAATTGGTGTGCACAAAATGGCTTGCACCTGATTTAATTCACCAGCACTAAGCTGATATCGAAAATCTTGTTGGACATCATTAACAATCTCGGAATTGCCTGATCCCAGCACCTGTTGAGTAATACCGTCAATCGAAAACAATGCACCAACTTTAAACAAATCGCCCTGCCCAGCACAGATCGATAAATGCCCAACCACCTCTCCCACAAGTAACACTCCCAATTGTAATTCTTTCCCAGATGGCATTAAAAACTGTGCCTCTATCAAGGTCAATTGAGCCAACTCATCAATATCTATACAATCTGCAATCTTTTCACCTAACTCATACAACAAGGTAAGTTCTTTATATTTACTCAGCGTTTCCTGAGCAAGCAATTTGCTCTCCAATTCTTTTTGCGCCATATAGCCAATAAAAGTGGCTAAAAAGAGCGCCTCATTCTCTTTACCACAGACCCATCCAACAATTTTTCCTGCTTCTATTTCAATTGGATAGCGATTGGTTTCAGGATTATCACCCAGCAACTTCTCACCGTTATAATCAAGGATACACAATGATTGTCTATTCTCATCAATAAACCGCTGAATCAATTTAGCTGGCGTTCCCTTTTGACAAAGGCGTTTAAGTTTTATTTCATAGCTCATAGCAATAATATAATCATATAGTTATCAGTCAACTCTTGGACTCTTTACTAATTAAAGGCGCCATCGTCTAACAAGGTAAAAAGGGTTTTTTCCAAACCCAATTCGGCACGCAGTTGTTGAATTATATTGTATTGATTAGCCAACGAAACTTCAGCAATCACTAGATCAGGACTAAATGCTACAGCTGAGTCAATACCTTGTACAACATTGTCTATCGCTGAAACCTCAAAACCACAGCATTCGAGTAGACTAAACCAAGTACGCCGTTTATCTAAATCCCCTATAAATAACAAAATCTTTTTTCGAGCTGAAGGTATTTTTAAGAATTTCTTTACTGCTGCCAGTAAATCCGTGTCTTTAACTGGTTTGGTTAAATAACATTCGACACCTAATTGCTCGCTCAATGATTTATCTTCAGCAATAGTATGAAAAATAACCGGAATAGCTAAGGTGACGGGGTTGGTATGCAATCTGACAGCAACTTCAAAACCATTTAAATGTGGCATTTTTACATCCAGTACAATTAAATCCGGCTTTTTTTCTACAATCATTGCCAAGCCTTCAGCACCACTACTAGCCTCTCGCACTTCATAACCAACTGAACTCAATTCCTGGTGTAAAAACTGCCTGATGTTAATATTATCATCTATGACCAATATATTTGGAGCATTATCAACCTCTACCATTACTGGTTCCAAGCTCGATCTTAGTGCTTTCTCAAGCGACTCACTCGTGGTGCGCCATATAATGCTAATTTCATCACCATCTGAAGTTGTTACTGTGGGTTTATATTTAACCCTGTCTTTTTGTGTTACCGCTCCCGTATCATGTTTTTGTAACGATATTGGTAATGAAAACATGAAAGCACTTCCCACACCAATTTCACTCTCCACCCACAATCGTCCTCCAAGATGCTCTATGATTTCTTTACAAATAGGCAATCCTAAACCTGTACCTTGAGGTTTATCTGTCATCGTATCGCCAACTTGCTTAAATTTCTCAAAGACTAACGGCTGGTCTTCGGGTTTAATGCCGCTACCACTATCAATCACACTAACAACTAATTCATTTCCTATGAACCTTGCTTTAAGAGTTACCTTACCTACATCCGTAAATTTAATGGCATTGGAAATAAGATTGATAACAACCTGAATTAAACGATCATGATCACCTTCACACAAAGGTAAATTATCGGCTATATCCTTACCCATTTTGATTGGCTTATTAGCCAGCAAAGAAGAAGTGGATGTTATGCCACGATCAATAATATCTTCAATACTTAATTCCGTTATATTCCAATCAACCCGTCCCGCTTCCATTTTAGCCAAATCCAATACATCATTAATTAACGTAGTCAGCCGTTGTCCTTCTTCAACTATAATTGTCGTGTTATCCATCACTTGGCGAATAGCTTTTTGGACTTTTTTATCTTCATGCTCTGATAATGCTGGATACAATACCGTTTCAAATTTTTTCTGCATAATACGAGCAAATCCAATCACAGAGGTCAATGGCGTCCGTAACTCATGAGAAACTGTGGAAAGAAAGTTGGTCTTCATTAAATCAAGTTCAGTTAATCTCTCATTAACACGCTCCAACTCCTCTTTTTGCCTCTTCATTTCATCTTGAGCCAGAGATATTTCAAGCGCAGTTGCAACAACTTCTGATACTTGCTGCAAATATTCCAACTGTTGGGCATTTAAATATTCAACTGTTCCAACTTCAAAAACTCCCAATAAGTTTTTTTCAAAAATGATCGGCATCACACATATATTTTTTGGTGAAGATTCACCTAACCCTGAGATAACTTGCATGTAATTATCCGGTGTATCTTTGAGTAATATCGACTTATGCATCAATGCAACTTGGCCAATCAACCCTTCTCCACTCCTAAATGATGAAGGCACATCTCTACAAGCATAAGTGCCCGCCAGTGACAATAGTGGCTCATTATCGCTATTATTTACAAGATATAATGCACCAACTCCAGCCCCAACAAATTCTGATATTTCTGTGATTATATGCGTGGCTACGGTGCTTAGATGATCATCATTCAATATCACTTTATTAATACGTGCGATGCCCGTTTCCAACCAATTCTGCGCTTCAATGTCATTACGTGCTGCTCGCAAAGTGTCTTGCATTAAACTAATCGCAACAGCTAATTGACCAATTTCATCCCGTCCTTCAAAGGCTGTCTTAGTGTCAAAGTCACCATTAGCAATGTCATTGGTTATTTTAATTAACTTGGAAGTTCTGAGACCAGCAGACCTAGTAATAAGCCATGTTATTAAAAGAGAAGAAAATAAAACTAATATTATGCAAGCATATGTTACTTTGACCTGACGTTCGTATATGGCGTCTGTTTCTTGATCTATTTGCCTCAATTGTTCATTATGACTAGCGTAAACTAAAAGCGCAGATTGTGTAAATTTTTCTACTAGTCTAGGGCTCTCAGTTCGATTCAACTGAAATGCCTCTTTTATATTTCCACTATTTATTAAGCTAATAAGATGATCTATATAATCGCTATATTCTTTTAATTGATCAGAAAAACCCGATAAAAGCGGAGTAACTTCACTACCCTTATCTACATTCCTTATGGAATTAAATATATCATTCAATTCGTCTTGCGCTATCTTTATGTTTAAATAATTCTGCGTTTTTTCATCTTCAGTCTTCGCTAAAAAAAATTCTTTCTCATAACTTGTTAACTGAACACCAATACGACGCATAG
>CAJAHC010000654.1 GCA_903939355.1 uncultured Methylococcaceae bacterium
GCTATAGCAGCTGGTTTCGCTACTTTAGTTAAAGGTCCGGTTGGATTTATTATTCCTTCATTAGTGATCATTGTTTTTTACGCTTTTGAAGGTCAATGGCAGCCGTTAAAACGTGTTTTTGCATGGCGGAATTGGGTGATTTTTTTTGTTATTGTAATGCCATGGTTTATTGGCTTATCTTTGCTTCGTCCGGACTTTCCCTATTATGGGATTATGAGAGAGTCGGTAGCTCGATTTACCACTACTGAATTTCGTCGAACTGCACCATTTTATTATTACGCACCTATCATTGGTATTACTTTCTTTGCCTGGAGCTTTTTACTGCCCGAGGCTATTGTTGCCGCTTGGAAGAATAGAAAAAAATGGTCTCGCACCGATCGTTTGTTGATTATTTGGGCTATTGTAGTTGTCATATTTTTCTCAATTTCACAGTCAAAATTGCCCAACTATATTCTAACTGCGGTGATGGTTCTGGGTATATTAATAGCGCGGCTATTTGCACTGGCTCTAAATAATAATACTGGGCGAGCCGCTCATATGATATGGCGGGGAACCTTTCCTTTGTTTTTGTTATCTGCGTTAGCCGCTTTAGTATTATTTATTGTTGCATTTAATCCTGAGTTACTGAAGAGTAGATTGTCAGTAAAATCTACACTCATTGATTTATTTATACCGAGCATTTTACCGATGGCTGTTTCATTTGCGGTAGTTGCAATGATAGCGATTTGCGCACTATGGAAAAGGAGTGCGAAACTAATATTTGTTGCGTTCATTAGTTTTCCTATACTTCTAATGACGGTCAATTTCGATGTCTTGTCTCTCTATGCTGCGTCTCGTTCTACAAGAAATCTGGCAAATAGTATTCCAAAATCATTACCACCCACAACTGAATTGGTTTGCATGGAATGTTTTCCTCACGGTTTACCTTTTTACACCAAGCGATTAGTGACAGTATTAACTAATAAGGGTGAAGAACTGACTAGTAATTATGTTATATTCACATTAAATTCAGGCAAACCTTGGCCAGAAGGTATAGTGCCTAAATCTGACTGGGATCATTGGATTACGACACGTCAGCACCCGATTTATTTAATGGGTGATACAGCGCATTTGTCGGCATTGGAAACAATTGCGAGTGATCGGGGCGCTAAAATAGAAAAGCTAGATGCAAAGTACTGGGGTACCTTACTTCTTCCTTCCTTAGGGAATTGAATGCTTTTCTTAATAGTTACAATGAGTTTTGGTAAATAACTATTTAATGAACCTATAAAAAAGATTAATTCATATGACTGTTCCTCAAGCGACACCTAGTGAGCCAATTTCAACAATAGAAACTAAACAGGAAACACTATCTATTGTTGTTCCTGCTTATAATGAGGAGTTGGTTATTGCTGAATTTCATCGCAGAATAAGTGCCGTTTTGGATGAGATTAACCTACCTGCTGAAATCATTTATATTAATGATGGTAGTAAAGATAAGACTTCATCCATTCTCTTGGAATTAAGAAAAAAAGATCCCAGGATTTCTCTAATAGAGTTAAGTCGAAATTTTGGCAAAGAAATTGCCATGACAGCAGGACTTAATTACAGTAAAGGCTCAGCAGTCGTTGTAATTGATGCAGATTTACAAGACCCTCCAGAACTAATTACAGAATTAATAGAGCGTTGGCGAGAAGGGTATGATGTGGTTTATGCTAAACGTTCCTCAAGGGAAGGTGAAACGTATCTTAAAAAAACCACTTCTTATTTGTTCTATCGAGTTATTAAAAAGCTTAATCGTGTCGATATACCGTCTGATACGGGTGATTTTAGACTTTTGAGTCGGCGTGCTGTGGAAGCAATCAATCTATTACCCGAACAACATCGATTTATGAAAGGCTTGTTTGCTTGGATAGGTTTCCGTCAAATAGCAGTTAATTATCGCCGAGATATTCGTTTTGCAGGAGAAAGTAAATGGAATTACTGGACTCTTTGGTTGTTTGCGTTAGAAGGAATAACATCTTTTACAATAGCACCACTTAAAATTTCCAGTTATGTTGGTATTTCGGTAGCTTTTGGTGCATTTATTTATGCAATTTGGATTATTTATAAAACGTTAACTTTTGGTGAC
>CAJAHC010000655.1 GCA_903939355.1 uncultured Methylococcaceae bacterium
AAAATGGATCGCTTTCTACTTATGTTATTGCAGGTTTAATTTTTACAATATTGTTTGTTATTGCCATCATTTTTCTTGTATCTACGATCGTATAGAAGCTTAATTTTGTATACTTAAATTAATCATAAAGAAAGCTCTAGTAATGCTTGAGCTTTCTTCATATATGATTTAATTTTTATTCTGGTGATTTAAAGCTTTGTTTGATGTTTTGAAACATTTATTTGAGACCACTGAATAAATTTGCTACGGAAAAAGCTTCCTTTGTAACAAATACTAAACGAACCACTGCAATCGCTATGAAACCTAATATTGAGGGTCCAACTTCAAAATAAAGTGATTTAAAAATGCCGGCAACACCAAGAAAATCTCCTTCATTTTTTCTATCAGCACCTTGAAGTGCTTCATAGTTAGCACCACCTTCACTAGATCTAAGTGCCTCTAAAATATAGATATTTAGATTAACTAGCATCAAATGTATAATAAAAAAACCTATAGCACCAATTGCAACCCACATTAAAACATTACCTGTTTTTGCTTTAACGGCCGACTGATAAAACCAGAGAGCCACAAAAATCATTACCATACCACTTATCATAATTTACACTCCTAATGTTATATTATTTATATTTTTGTAAGAAAATAGTAAAGGAATCTGCATTTTAAAATCATTTCAGAGCCTTTTTTCTCAACAACCTTACAAGACTCATATTTTTCCCCGCCAGGTGTTATCTGCTTTTGAATTTCTCCATTTTCGATAAAATATTTAATTGCAATATTCATCTCTTTGGTTCGACCGACAGAATCAGTTGCCTTTGTTTGCAGCACACCATTATCCTTAAAATCCCACTCAACAATTACTTGTTTCTTTTCTCCATCTAATTTAGCCGCTTCAGCGTTGACTTTCCATTTTCCAAAAATTGCAGAATTATCTTTTAATTCTACTTCAGCATTCACCGAAATCGCACAAAAGAATGCCAACAGTGGTAATATTTTAACGTATTTTTTCATTATTATTATTGCCCCTAATCAATCAACTTCAAAAACAGAATTTAAACTATATCACATTGCTTATGGAGCTTTAACAACAATAGTCAAGAATACTTATTTTCCCTTGAGATTTTTGTAATCTTCAACAATAAACCTTGACTTTAAAATTGCCTGAAGTATCATTGAAAATCGGTTTGCTATGAAATTAGCAATTTCTCAAATGTAAAAATTTTAGGTAGGAGTCACATTAGATGGGATTTATTTTAGATCTAACTGAAACATTAAAAACACCAGCTGGTATGGTAGGCGCTGTTGTTGTTGTTGCTGCTGTATATGGCCTTTTGAAATGGATATTTGCTCCTCATCCAGACGACGAAAAATAAGCCTGCCCAACCGGCTTCAGTTATGCCCTAGGTCGCTTTCTATTCTTTATAAAGTTTAGTTAGCGACTTTACTGATTTATAAATATTAATCTGTCCATTACTTCCGACTGTATTATAATTTGCACATTTTCCTTAGTGAAATGTTCAAAATTATAACTTCTCAATTTTTAATCCTCCAATCTAAACAAGTCACCGCAACCGGCATTGGATTATTCCGTTTACTCTATGGGATCATCACTTTACAAGAAATTTTTTTCCTGCTTTATTTCAACCATTTAATTTTCGACCCTACACCTTATATAGACGTCGAATTCCCAATGATTCCTTTTTTTTTATGTCTTTGGGGCATTATTGCCAGCTTCATAATAATTGGTTATCGGTATCAATTTGCCGTTATTACCAACTACATTTTTTGGATCATCTTTGTTAATTTCACCACCATGCAGCGTGATTTTGACGGTGGCTTTGACTCATTTATGATTGGAGTCGGGTTTTTTCTGCTTTTCATGCCTGGAGACCGCGCATTTTCAATAGACAGCCTTAGACTCAAACTCAGCACTCCCTTTGCCCATTACAGTACGCACCCAAAAACTACCGTTTCAAGTCTTTCTTACTACTTACCCATCCTAGTTTGTCTTGGCTTCCTATATTTCGACTCAGCCGTACACAAGCTATTTGCCGAACACTGGCGTAATGGCCTTGGTTCTTGGCTACCGTCGACACAGCCTTACTATGTTTCCAGCCTTGATATGTCTTTTTTACTCAACAATGAACTATTACAAAAAACCATAGGCTACACCATACTAGTTTTTCAATTTACCTTTATATTTTTTTTCTCTAATCACCGATTACGAAGTATTTATTTACTTGTCGGTCTAGGAATGCATCTGGGGATCGCATTATCCCTAAATATCTATCCTTTTGGACTAGGCATGTTGATATGTTACGTGCTTCTTGTACCTTTCAAGTGGTGGCGGGTAATGGGTAATCTAGTAACTGCCAAGCAACATTCTTTAACTGTTTTTTATGACAAACAATGTCCTTTATGCAGTCGGACCATCCTCATTCTTAATCATTTTGATATCTTTAATTGCATCGACTTCAAAAATGCACAAAATCATGCTCCAAACTACTCAGCTCTTTCTGCAATAAGACCAGAAGCACTATTACTTGATTTATATGCACTAGATAGCTCAAACCGCATTTATTCAGGCGTAAATACTTACATTCAGATTCTGAAAAAAATGCGTTATTTATATCCGTTAGGTATTATTTTAAGCTTGCCGGGCATCCATACACTCGCAATAAATAAATATCGGTCAATTGCCGACTCACGTGCGCGAATCAGTTGCGATAGTGAATGCCTTATATCGCCCACCATGGAAAACAATACCTTATATCATAAGATTTTTGAAACCTTTGCCGCCTCCAAACCCAAAGCATTTTCAAGAAAACTAACAAAAATATTTATCGCTATAGTGATATTACAATTAAATAGCACTCTGCATTATGGACTTATTTACAGACTCGATTTTAATGCAAAACACAGTGCCGTCAGCACACCTATTGCAGAGGCCAGCAATGCGCTGATTATGGTATCGTTAACCTTTCTAGGTATTACCCCACATGCGCTTTACCTACATGATCATTTTGCTGGTTATGACCGTATTTTGGCAATTACCTACACAGATCAAAATGGTATTGAAAAATGGCTACCTTTCGTAAACGAGCAAGGACGATTATTAGCTCCAAACTGGGGGCGTGTGCAGTCTATGTGGGCAAATATTGCAGTAACGCCCAATATTGATGATATAAGGCTGAAAAAATTCATCATGAAAGTAACAGCTTTCTGGGGTCATAAAACTGGTTTAAATCTCGATAACACTGTATTTAATATTAAGCTTAAAAGAATTTCAGCTCCTAGCTACTGGGTTCATGATCAATTACATAAAAATTTTACCGCACCATGGACAACGATAGGCACTGTAAAATGGACTGGGAGATCAATTTCATATGACTTCCCAAAAAATATTAATACCTTATAACTGATCAAGGCAACTAAACAACTTTTAGTATTGCATCATCATTCTAGTCATGATATAAATTACTCGTGCTTTTTATAAATTGGCGCACAATAAATAAAATAATTTAAACCCATTGGAGGATGTATTTATGAAAAAAATCTTAGCACTTTTAGCTATGGCATTAATGATCGTTGGCTTGTCTGGCTGCATGGATGATCCAGATGGTTCAAAACAAAAAGTTTCAAGCTCTATAGCACTTTAAGCTAAACAAACTGCACAACAAAAACCCAGCCTAGGCTGGGTTTTTTTTTGATACTTTTCTGTCGAAAGCACTCTTATCTATACATATGTT
>CAJAHC010000656.1 GCA_903939355.1 uncultured Methylococcaceae bacterium
ATCTTCCTAAGGTTTATTACACGCTAACACATTGTTAATTAACGGATTATAAATTAACTTTAATTTAATTATTTTATTCCAATACAAAACACACTAGACAAGAATATTTTGTATGGGTATAAACAGTATGATCACACCATAAGTTACAGAGCCATTCACAATAATCATTTTGAGTGCCCTATAAACTTTAACTTAGCTACTGGAAAAAGGGAGAGGAACTCATGCTAAATGATCTATTAATTAATAATTTAGCAAAAGCCAAATGTAATTTTTCAGATCTGCTAAATAAGGCCTTGCAGAATAAATACCATAAGAAGGTTTCGGTTGTTTTTTTTGTTAATCAATTTAATCTGCAGGCCTATGGAACCGCTCCCATTGCTTATGAGACAGGGAGAAAATGGCTCAACGGGATGGCCATCCCGCAACTATCAAAAATGCAGGTTCTAATTGATTGGCTTCATCTAGATACTAAACTGCTATTTTCAAAATCCTCAGCCCCAGAAACTAATACACTCGACCTTTCTTCTCTTAATGAAGACTCCATCATAGATGATCTTAATAACAATAAAATATTAAACCTTATCCATGCCATTGCTTTGGAATTAGATCATAAACATCAGAATTTTCTTTTTATTACCGCATTAACATTAAAAGAATTTTCTGAAAAAAATGATACTAACTTTGACTTCCAATCATTCGTTGAGGCTTTAAATTTTAAAATAAGGGATCTCGATTAAAAATATCTCAATGATTAATTTAAACAAACAAACAAACAAACATTATTCATTGTAATCTGAAATGTTTGGTTATCAAATTTCATGATCTGGCAAGAAAAATAGAAGCCCTAGAAAATAATAACAGCGTCTATATCACTCTTGAAATTAGACGAAATGCTAATTTACTTCATAACGTTGAAAAATGCTTACCTAAAAATTTTCATTCATACTTAATCAACTGATGAAAGAATTATCTAAAAATGCTATTAATTATTTACAAATTAATAAGTTAACTAAAGCACTGCGATTTTCCTATTTTTCTACGCCAATTGATTTTGTAGAAGATCAATTATTACAAATTATCTTGATTAACTGGCTTGCTAAAACTAATATTACTGTCTGCGAAACACTAGAAGAAATCAAAGAAATATCTAACAGCACACTGAATCGTCGCCTTAAGAATTTAAGAAAGCTAGGTCTTATTTCTCACGTAGTTGACGAAGATGATAATCGAATTAAGTACGTATATCCGACAAAACTATGTATTGAATATTTCAATGCAATTTGCAACGATTAAATCAATCTGACCATGCTTGGTTATAGGTAGGTATTTGTGCGAATAGCGTATTTAGCATAACATTATACATTAACTTAAAACCTAAGTGTCATAAGCTTCCAAATAGATAACTAATTTCACATTAATGTCGGTATTAGCCTGTTGTAGAAAACAAAGAGGCCATTAATAACGATATCTCCTGAAAAATCATGTATTACCTGATAGAGAAGCATTCAACCATAAACAGAATATTTCTTTAGGAACGTTGAATTTGACCCTCAATCTGGTATTGAGAGGATCATTATTGACCGTGTTAGCGTATATCAATAAACAAATTTGAGGATCTGTGCATGGATCAACTGACCGGGCTGACTCTGTAATTCTAAGTTCTTTGCAACCTTACGATCCATTTTCATGTCCTCACAACCAGATATTAGCAGTGCTAACACCAATATGTATTTCATTTTCCTCATACATTGCCCCTAGAGATTAAGATTTTTGAAATACTTAGGATTTTATCCTACATAGTTCTTGATTGAAAATTACATTACCTTAGTGATTAAACATCGATCTTCATTATAAACCAGTAGCAATCGGTAACTTCCTCTCTGTTATTTTTCAAAATAATCAATCGATAGTAGTTTTAAAAGCAATAGATCAAGTGTATTCATGTCTTAATTAAATAAAATTAAGATCATCTAAAATCTTTTCATAATGGTAATTGGACGGCTTATTTGTTATTTGATGTTGGTTTACCCATTTTTCTATAGCTTGATAAACTAAAAGACATTCCTGATGCTTAGGATGCATTGCATTATTTGCAGGGTGTTTATGATCATTGTTAATCATATTTAATAAATTAATTGCTTCTTGCAAATCCATATCATCATTCATAATCAATATCTCTCAAATAAATTAACTATCAATTCAAAATTCAAAATTTCTGTATTTTGTTCCGCATCAAATATAGTTAACTTTTTTAAAAACCCCAAATTTTGATTATCTAGGTTGCAATACAAGTGTTACCTTGATTGTTTTGGTATTGATGGCTGAATCTGAAAAGTAAGCGCAGCATTTTGTTTTAACTGTAATTGTGTGTTTCTCGCATTTTCCTCTAATTGCTCCTTAGTAATTGTTGTATTACTATTTAATTGTTGCTCCGCACTTAAAGTATTTAAATCCAGCTGAGCTTTAAGTTGTTCAGGGCTTAATTCTTTCTGCAATTTTATAGCTAGTGCATTCTTTTCTGCTTGCGCATTTATTCCAGCAATATTTTTTTCAGATTGTGCTTTAATTGCGGCAATGTTTTCATCTGACTGTATCTTTATTTTGCTGACATTCAGTTTCGATAGCTCCAATAACTTCTGATACTCAGAGGGTTGCTCTGCCACAACTAAAACGGGATGAAGAATCAATGTTGATAGTAAGAAGATAAAAAATTTAATATTCATTCGTTAAGGTCCTTTTGATTATCTATCTGCAATGCATTTAATGGAAGGCTAATACAGTTTGTGATAAGTATAAGCGCTGAAATTCGTCTTATTTAAAAATTATTAGATAA
>CAJAHC010000657.1 GCA_903939355.1 uncultured Methylococcaceae bacterium
AGTTGCAGATGTTGATTTGAATACTTTCAGGAATTTAAGTGGAGTTGAAAGTGTCCCGAAATTTTACAATGCTTTTGGTACAATTGTTTATAGTATGTATTATGATGGTGGATTAATATTTGTTATTTTTATTTGTTTTATTTTTGGTTATTTTCTTAATAAGCATACAAACCTTGCATTTAACAGATCATTGGTTAAGTACGGCTCTTTAGTTTTTTTATATTTATATCTTGGCATATTTGGAATATTTCAGCCGCTTTTGATGACCTTTGTTTGGTTTCAAATTATCGGCATCATTTTACTTTTTATTAGAGTTAGATAAAAGCGGCCTTATATATTCTGAGATTAAATTCTAATAGGCTGGATCAATTTAGATGTTTCTACTGATGGGTAAAACAGTTTTTTTAGTCTCCCCTTGCGTCAACAATTTTCTAGTCTACAAAGTATTTCAACTCGTTATTACTTCTAATTTGCATGCAAACCGAAGTATGCTTGTGAAAAAGAAAATATACATTCCAGTCATTGCCTTACTATTTTTGGCGTGCAAAATGTTTTATTAATTGGCCTACTTTTTTCATTTATAAAGCGGCTTTTTTATATTGTAGGTACTTTAAAGGGGTGCATTAATTTGAGTTTATCCTTTTTTCCGCTGACGACTCGCGTAACAATTATTACTGTTGTTAGAGATGACGTCCTTGGGTTGGCGCGAACTCTCGCTAGTGTGTTCGCCCAAGACTATCGTAATCGCCAGTTGGTCGTGGTCGATGGAGGCTCTACTGACGGGACTCTTAAAATAATTCATGAGTATGGTTCAGCTATTGATGCCTTAATTAGTGAGCCAGATGAAGGTATCTACCATGCGATGAATAAAGGTATCGCGATAGCGGATGGCGAATGGTTGCTATTTATGAATTCAGGTGATGAGTTTGTGGCCCCAAACTCTCTGTCAAAAGCGGTTGCAGTAACTGAACCTGATGTGGAGGTTGTTTATGCGGATTGGATTTACCGTGAAGATGGTCAAATTGTTAAGGCAGATTTCGGTCGAATGAATGTTCGACATCAGTCAGTCATGTACCGTACATCACTACATGATGTTTTTGGACTTTATGTAGTGGGGAGGGGTGTGACTATTTCCGATTTCTTATTCTTTCTGTCGATTGCGAATAGGTGTTGGAAGTACTCCGATCAGCCGATTTCAATTTGCGACAAAGCGGGTGCCTCGGGTAAGGCTATGCACTTTTACCAACGTATGGCGATTGAGCTGATATTTGCTCGCAGAAGTAGGGTGAGGGTGGCTGTCATTCTTTTGCTCTACCCGTTATATCGTTTGCTGAAGCACAATATGCCCTTCATGCGTTGATAGAAGGAGTGAGATATGATTTCAGTTTGCATTGCTACGTATAACGGCGGAAGTTACATTGGCGAGCAGCTTCGCTCAGTTCTGTTGCAGTTAAAGCCAGACGATGAGATTGTTGTTGCTGATGATGGTTCGACCGATGATACTCTCGCAGTCATTGCCGAACTAGGTGACGCTAGAATTCGTTTGCTGCAGAGTTGCGGCCGCCTGGGCGTTGTTAAGAATTTTGAGCGTGCACTGCTATCGGCGCATGGCGACATAATTTTTTTATGTGATCAGGATGATGTGTGGTTACCAGGCAAGTGCGCACAATTTTCTTCGGCATTTGAAAGCGATCCTCAAATATTGGTTATCGTTTCCGACGCTCAAGTTATTGATGCAAGAGGAACTATAACTGCATCTTCATTCATGGCTATGCGAGGGGGATTTAGCAGTAGCTTAGCAAGCACTTTTATGCGCAATCGCTATCTGGGTTGTGCAATGGCGCTTCGGCGTAAATTGATCGTTGCCGCACTGCCGATTCCTCAATGGGTACCGATGCATGACATGTGGCTTGGGGCCCTTGGAAGTATGCTGGGTAAAGTTCATTACATTTCAACTCCATTACTGCAATATCGACGTCATAGCAGTAATGCCAGTCCGTCTAGTCGTCAAGGTTGGCTGCAGATGTTGCGATGGCGCATAGCGCTACTTACGTTACTAGTAGCCCGTTATTTCAGCTTATTACTTAGGTTGCATAGGTCAGCGAAGTCATCGAACCTATCAAATCAACTGCGATTATGAAAATTTCAGTTATCACCGTTGCTTACAACAGCGCAGCAACTATTGCAGACACGTTGCGCACAGTTGAAATGCAGGCCTATCAAAATTTTGAGCATTTAATCATCGACGGTAAATCCAAAGACTCAACTTCTGAGGTTGTCGAAGCGAACAGTCACACCCGTTTAATTTTTATTTCCGAGTCTGATAACGGCATTTATGACGCGATGAATAAAGGCATTTTTTTAGCGACTGGTGATGTAATTGGTTTTTTGCATTCAGATGATTTATATGCGTCTAAGGAAGTGCTTTCAAAGGTTGCTAAGGCTTTTGAAGACCCTGATGTTTATGCTGTATATGGTGATTTGGAATATGTCAGCAAATACGATACATGCAAGGTCATTAGACAATGGAAAAGCAAGTCGTTTGATCAGCATGATTTGTCCTGGGGTTGGATGCCAGCCCACCCTACTTTGTATGTTCGGCGTGAGTGGTATGTACGCATTGGCGGGTTTAATATGGGTTACAAAATTTCAGCCGATTATTTGAGTATCCTACAGCTATTTACCCTATCAGGCTTTAAGTCAGTTCACATACCCGAGGTATTGGTGACGATGCGCTTAGGTGGGGCCAGCAATAAGTCATTTCAAGCGGTCGTATGTAAAACGAAGGAAGACTGGCAGGCTTTACGGAGTTGTGGTTTTTCGGTGATCCGGGCTGGATGCGCTATCGCTTGGAAGAATTTGAGTAAGGTGAGGCAATTTTTTTAGCTCTACCAGCGATGAAATTAAAGACATAAAATTATTAGGCATTTAAAGTCAATTCGAGCACATCACAACTTTGTTTTTAGGTTGGATTTTCGGGGGAATGGAGCCTCTTCCTTTTTAATTTAAAACTACTGCTAGGGTGTTATTGAAGTTTCCTTTAGTGCCTAAACTATCCAATAGATATAGAGGTTATCCATTTGTCCGGCTTGGATCTTTTACGTGCACATTCCGCTTTAATTGCTGTTTGGGCTCGTTTAGACTGGTCTTTGGGTACTTTAATGCGGACTCTCTAATGCCTGTAGCTTCGGTATCGAAAATAATGGTTTTGAACATTAACTACTATCTTGATTGAATAATTTCAGCAGCAATTTGATCAATA
>CAJAHC010000658.1 GCA_903939355.1 uncultured Methylococcaceae bacterium
CAGGTTTTAAGCTTCCCCGGCGCCACTCTAAACAAGCTGGAAAAGCTACTCAAGCCGTTGCAACGTGCGCCGCATTCTGTGATCGGCTCATCGTGCCTTGGTGCGTCTATTGTCGGTGGAGTGGCGAATAATTCTGGTGGAGCGTTGGTCAAGCGCGGTCCTGCCTATACTGAAATGGCATTGTTTGCACGAATTAATGAGGCGGGAAAGCTAGAGCTGGTTAATCATTTAGAAATGGAGTTAGGCGATACGCCAGATGAAGTAATGACACGACTCGAATCCGGTGATTTCAGTAAAAATGATGTGGATGATGGTGGCAAGCTTGCATCTGACCGTGACTACGTGACACGGTTACGTGATGTTGATGCCGTTACTCCTGCACGTTTCAATGCTGATGAAGGTCGTTTGTTTGAAGCCAGTGGATGTGCGGGTAAATTGGCAGTATTTGCGGTACGTTTAGATACCTTTCCGAGTGCGCAGAGAGAGCAAACATTCTATATCGGAACGAATAGCTCACAAGTTCTTTCCCGTTTACGTCGGCACATACTTAGCCAGTTTGAGAATGTGCCAGAAGTCGGTGAATATATGCACCGTGATATTTTCAACATTACGGAAAAGTACGGCAAAGATATCTTCCTTATCATCCAGCATTTTGGTACAGATCGACTACCCAGGTTGTTTGCTCTCAAAGGATGGGCGGATGCGATACTCAACAAACTGCCTTATCTGCCGAAGTCGCTCATTGATCGTCAGATGCAGTGGATAAGTTGTTTATTTCGACAACATTTACCGACACGTCTTCTAACATTTCGTGACAATTTCGAACATCATTTGATCCTGAAAATGAGCGAAGGAGGAATTATCGAGGCACGGGATTTTTTGCTGGAGTTCTTTGCCGAATTAGGTAACGAGGGTGATTATTTCGAGTGCACTCCTGAGGAAACCAGTAAAGTCTTCTTGCACCGCTTTGCCGCAGCCGGAGCGTCGATCCGTTATCAGACGGTACATAATGATCGTGTAGGTGATCTTCTTTCTTTGGACATTTCCCTGCGTCGCAACGATGAGAGCTGGCTAGAACAATTACCCGAAAATCTCCATAGCCAGATTGAACATAGACTCTACTATGGACATTTTATGTGTCATGTTTTTCATCAGGATTACATTTTAAAGCAAGGTGTTGACTCAGCAGAGATAAAACAGACAATGCTAACTTTACTTGATAGCCGCGGTGCTAAATACCCAGCCGAACATAATGTCGGACATTTATATGCGGCGGAAAGTAGCTTGCAAGAATTTTATAAACGACTCGATCCGACCAATACATTTAATCCAGGGATTGGTAAGATGGACAAATATCGGCGAAATTGCAGTTGTAGTGGATGAGTCAGACGTAACTCCATTCTGGAAATTAGTTGTTAAGATTGAATAGTGCGAGTTCACGAATGTCTTTGTCCATCTGCAAACGGATACGAATGCTCCATATCTCTTTCAATTTTAGTGGCAATTTCTGACCAATCAACTTGCCTTTGTTCCATGGTATGTTTTGATTTTCTTGAATCATGACAAACTCCTAACTATTGTTTAAGGAGATTTATAGGCTTTTATATTTTCAATAGAACTATAAATTTCATGTTTTTTAGGTTTGGCGATTGTTAACTTTCACTCCCATCACTGTAACACCCCAAAGAACCTATCCGACTTTTCAGTTCTATAGCGCGCTATCTGCTAAAATAACGACTTATTCTTCACAAAATCTCAGTTGAGCCATGGTGATAAATGCATATCCAAAAGCCACATCTTTAAAACCACGCTGGTCACAAAAGACAGGAATAATGCCTTCCACACAAAACCCTCAGACATAAAAAAAGCCCCGATCAGATCGGAGCCTTCAGGATGCATGTTGACCGGCGCAATAACAGAATTTCCGACACGAGGATTTTCAGTCCTCTGCTCGCACGACCGAGCAAACAAAGGGCCTTGAGAGGTTACTGTTTTTTTGTGGGCAATAAAATCAGTGATGAATTTGCGAGACGAGGAATATCAGTCACTGGCTCCAAAGAAAGCTCCGGTAAAGGATCAGTGATCGCTTTTAGGAATGTGATGCAAAAAACGTGCATCGATGACTCAATGGACAAGACAGTGACCGGAGCAGGTTTACATAAAAAATCAAGATGATATACCGATACGTTTAATCTTATCTTTTATCCGACCAAGGGCTCCAGAAAAGAGATATTATTAAGCGCGGGTTGCTGTAAATTACCAAAATATGAAAATTAGTTATTGATTAATAAAGCTATTCAGAGTGAAAATATTCAAGTATTTGATTTAAATTTTTTTCTAGTGGTCTTTACATTATGTGCTTTATTTTTATCACACTCATTTAGGAAATTAGCTGATGTGTAGTGGTCAAGTTTTTTAAGACACATAGATAGGTTGTTTAATAGCCATATTGGCTTCATAGTTATTGGGCGAGACATATCCCAATGTAGAATGTAA
>CAJAHC010000659.1 GCA_903939355.1 uncultured Methylococcaceae bacterium
GCCACAGAAAAAGGCGAGGCGCAGGAGCTGGATTTTCTGTCCGCCGCCGCAATTATCGAAAGCAATATGATCGACAAGAAACAACAACTGCCGGAGATGTTCTACGATATGCTGGATAAAAACAAAGAAGCATTTATTTATGCCACAACGGAAGAAATAATGGTATTACAAAGCAAACACGGCAGGGACAGCGCTATCCAGATTCTTGGCATTCTAAAAGCAACTTTAAAGAATACCAAACAGTTTACTGATGATCAGGAATTATATATTAGAAAAGTTCTAAGCCAGCTCAAAGAAGGTGGCCTGCCTAAGCAAACAACGAAGGAAACTCTGGCCGCGCTCAACAAATTAAAGGCGGAACTGGCTAATCCGTTTAAAGTGCTGGCAACACTCCAAATGCACATACCGGAAAGGCTTTTAGAGGCGCACTATGCAGAACAGAATCCGCAGTTATCCGGCAAGCGCGAAGTTATTTTATCTCTGTATTTGACAGGTGACGCAAAATGAAAATCAAAGAAAATAATTTTGCATTTATAGACAGTCAAAATCTAAATCTTTCTATTCGTGATCAGGGTTGGGTTCTGGATTTCAGCAGATTCAGAAAATATCTTGAAGATAAATATTGCATCGTCAAGGCATTTCTTTTTATTGGTTATGTGCCACAGAATCAATCTCTATATACCAAATTACAAGAAGATGGTTATGTGCTAATTTTTAAACCTACCCTGATTCTTGCTGATGGCACAACAAAAGGTAACACTGATGCCGAATTAGTTCTGCATGCAATGATAGAATGGAATAATTATGATAAGGCTTTAATTGTTACCGGTGATGGTGACTTTTTTTGTCTGGTTGATCATCTCAGAAAAAAGAATAAGCTTTTAAAGCTCATGATACCGAATAGACGCAAATATTCATCGCTGTATTCAAAATTATCGGATTATACGGTATTTATGAACAATCTAGAGGAGAAGCTGAAATACCAGAAACCACAATAAAAAAGAGGCATTGCCGCGGGACGGAACCCTTTGGATTGCCCCTCATCGTGATTATGGTTGTATCCTAATCAAACATTGGGCGAAAATCAAGAACTATTTGAAGTATTATTTGAAGTGAAAATATGGATAAACAGCAAGCACGGAACATCGTTAGAGATACATTGGGCAAACCCTTTGCCAAGGAAGCGTTTACAAGGTTGGCAAAGGAATTATTCAACCAGATTGATGAGTCAAAAGCATTTCATGCCCGCGGCTATGTGCCGGAATCATATAAAAAATACGTCAAAACTTATGAGCGCCTTGCCACCTATACAGACCCCGATGGCTTGAAAATTGACATTTTGATTGTTTATCTGCAAAGCGAAACAACGCTGGAAAGGGCGCGCACCAGCCAGCGCAACTTCATTGCGCATTATCTTAAGGATCGCGATCAAAAGGATGCCGGGCTTGTTGCTTTTGTTTCTCCCGATCCTTCAGACTGGCGTTTTTCTCTGGTCAAAATGGATTATCGTTTTGAAGAAGAGAAAAACGGCAAAGTCAAGGTTAAGGAAGAATTTACACCTGCCCGCCGTTGGTCATTCCTAGTTGGCACCAATGAAAACAGCCACACCGCCCAGAGCCGCCTTGCCCCGATTATTGCCGATGATACGCGTAATCCAAAGCTTGCTGGATTGGAAGAAGCATTTAATATCGAAACCGTCACCAAAGAATTTTTTACTGAATACCGCAATTTGTTTCTCCGCGTCAAAGAAGCACTGGACGTAATAGTTGCCACGGATCCAACCATTAGAAACAACTTTGCACAAAACGGCGTCAACACAGTTGATTTTGCCAAAAAGTTGCTGGGCCAGATTGTCTTTCTTTACTTCCTGCAAAAGAAAGGCTGGTTTGGCGTGGCCAGAGACGCAGCCTGGGGAACAGGTTCAAAGCATTTTCTGCGAGAACTCTTTGAGCAAAAGCACGGCAGCTTTAAGAACTTTTTCAATGACATTCTGGAACCGTTGTTTTATGAAGCGCTGCGCTTGGATCGTGGCCATGAAGACCATTATTACAGCCAGTTTAATTGCAAAATTCCATTTTTAAATGGTGGCCTTTTCGATCCGATTAATGGATATGATTGGTCCAAAACAGATATTCTGATTTCTAATGAACTTTTTTCAAACAGTAGTAAAACAAATAAGGGCGATACTGGCGATGGCATCCTAGATGTTTTTGACCGCTACAATTTTACGGTTAAAGAAGATGAGCCACTGGAAAAAGAAGTCGC
>CAJAHC010000660.1 GCA_903939355.1 uncultured Methylococcaceae bacterium
TACTTGTTTCTTGTGTCAGTAATATTAAAGATACGAACTTGGTTAATGTTTTTATCAACAGAATGGTAGCAACTTATGGCTTTGATAAAAAAGAGCTTAATGAGTTGTTTCAGGCTGTTGAGATAAAGGAGGATATTATAAAAAAAATATCTTCTCCTGCAGAATCGATGCCTTGGTATAAGTATCGCAAAATATTCATGACGGATGATCGTATTAATGGGGGGATTAAGTTTTGGCAAGAAAATCAATCTACATTGATTGCCGTAGAGAAGCAGACAGGCGTACCTGCTGAAATAATTATTGCAATTATTGGCGTTGAAACTGCTTATGGACAAAAAACGGGTAGCTATCGGGTTATTGATGCACTAGCTACATTAGCTTTTGCCTACCCTCCACGTAGTAAATTTTTTCTTGGCGAGCTTGAAAGTTTCCTGTTGCTGTGTAGAGAAGAGCATCTAAACTCTTTAATGCCTATTGGTTCTTACGCTGGTGCAATGGGAATGCCGCAATTTATGCCTAGTAGCTATAGGAGTTATGCTGTTGATTTTGATGGGGATGGTCACAGGGATATTTGGCATAACGATAGTGACGTTATTGCCAGTGTTGCAAATTACTTTATTAAACATCAATGGCAACCAGGCAAGGCGGTAGCATTTCCGGCTAGTGCGACGGGAAAACACTATAAGACTGCATTGAATTCTGAACTTAAGCCGGACTTAAGGGTTGATCAGTTAGAATTACTTAACTTAAAAATTTCGAGGCCATTACCTTTTAATACTAAAGTAAAATTACTCGCTTTTGAACAGGAAGCATTTGGACAAAAACCGGGCGAAGAGCTCTGGGTGGGGTTAGACAACTTTTATGTTATTACTCGTTATAACCACAGTCCTTTATATGCCATGGTTGTTTATCAGTTGAGTCAAGCTATTTTAAATAAGAAAGGCACATTTCCATGAATAGACTTATATTAACATTCATAGTTATTACACTGGCAGGCTGTTCCTCAGTCCCAGTTCCAGTCAACACGACAAACGCAACTTTTCAATCCCCAGAAAGTACACAGGTATTAAATTCTTCAGTCGTTCCTCAAGCAAGACATCACTCAGTATTACAATTAAATAATACGGATGAAGTTACCCAACAGGAAAGCCTTTTTCCACGTATTGCCCGCTATATAAAGCAAGGTGTTGCTTCATGGTATGGCCCGAGATTTCACGGTAAAAAAACTGCAACCGGTGAGATATTTGATATGTATGCTATGACTGCAGCACATAAGACCTTGCCAATCCCATCTTATGCCCAAGTAACTAATCTTGAAAATAATCGTAGTATTGTCGTCAGGATAAATGACAGAGGCCCTTTCGTTGGTGGGAGAGAGCTGGATTTATCATACGCAGCAGCAAAAAACCTGGACATGCAGCGGGATGGTACAGGTGCTATAGAAATTAAGGCGATTTCATCTGCTCAAGCTCTGCCTCATATCCAACGAATTGCAGCTAGCCAAGAGCAGCAAGTGTATCTTCAGGTTGGTAGTTTTGGCAGCGCAAAAAAAGCAATGACGTTAAAAAATAAAATTACTGCTTATAATTTACCTGAACCGGATATACGTTCTTCTACTTATAAAAAATCAACGTTATATAAAGTGCAAATGGGGCCAATAAGCTCAACTGCATCAGCAAATCAATTGAGTCAGCAGTTGGCGGAAATAGGCATATTCGACACACAATTTGTTACTGAATCCGCACAATCTAAAAGTTCGCGTGTTACAATGTAAAGAAATATTGTTTTATTGTTGATTTTAAAGAGCTATGAACCCGTTTAAAAAATGCACCCTATTTTTATTTTTTAGTTTATTATTTATTAACTTTCAGGTAATCGCTGAAAGTCCCGAAGTATCAACCCCCTCAGCCCCAACTATAGATGCAGCCGCCTATATTCTCCAGGATTACCATACTGGAAAAGTCTTGGCAGAAAATAATGCAGATGCCAAACTCGCTCCCGCTAGTCTGACCAAAATAATGACGGTTTATGTAGTCTTTACCGAGTTAAGTAATGGTCACTTACATTTAGAAGATATGGTGACCATTAGCGAAAAAGCTTGGAAAACTTCTGGTTCGCGTATGTTTGTAGAGTTGGGTAACCAAATTAAAGTTGAAGATCTTCTTAAGGGTGTAATCATTCAGTCAGGTAATGACGCTAGTGTTGCTTTAGCTGAACATGTTGGAGGAAATGAAGAGACTTTCGCCGAGATGATGAATCAGCATGCAATAAGACTGGGTATGGCTAACAGTCATTTTAAGAATAGTGATGGTTTGCCTGTAGAAGATCATTACACTACTGCGCGCGATTTAGCCATACTGACAACTGCTTTAATTAAAGAATTTCCAGATTACTATCGATGGTTTTCACAAAAAGAATTTACTTTTAATAAAATCACCCAACAAAATCGTAACAAATTACTTTCACGTGATGAATCAGTTGATGGTGTTAAAACTGGATTTACCGATGACGCAGGTTATTGCTTGGTTGCTTCTGCTTTAAGAGAAGATATGCGTCTTATCTCGGTGGTCATGGGTGCTAAAAGTGCTAATGCCAGAGCTAATGAAAATCAGACGTTGCTAAATTATGGTTTCAGATTTTATGAGTCACATCGCTTATATCAGGGAAAGACGGCTCTAAATGAAGCCAGAGTTTGGAAAGGAGCAAGTAAAACAATCTCTTTAGGGTTAGCAGAGGATATTTATGTGACTATTCCTCGTCGCCAATATAAAGACCTTAAAGCCGTAATTAACGTTGATAAAAAAATCACCGCACCTGTTGCTGATGGTGCAAAATTAGGTTCTGTTAAGGTTACTCTTAAAGATGAAGTTGTTATTAATAAAGATTTGGTGGCACTAAAAGCTGTCGATCAAGGTAATATTTTTCAGCGACTTTCTGACAGCGTTATGATGATGATGGAGAAGTCAGAAGATGGAAAATAAAACCGTCTATTTAAATGGAGAATACTTGCCGCTTTGTGAGGCGAAGGTATCTGTATTAGATCGTGGTTTTTTATTCGGTGATGGTGTTTATGAAGTTATTCCCTGTTATTGCGGGCATTTATTTCATTTTCAGGATCACCTTCAACGACTAGAAAATAGTCTGGCAGGTATTCGTTTAGCTAATCCTCACACGCGTGAGCAATGGCAGGAAATATTGTCACCATTACTTGATCGTAATGTTGATCAATATATTTACTTGCAAATTACTCGTGGTGTGGCATCCAAAAGAGATCATGCGTTCCCCGACGATATACCGGCTACCATATTTGCTATGTGTTCTAATATCGTCCCATTTGCAGGATTAAATCAAGGCGTAAAAGCAATCAGTATGGATGATACGCGTTGGAAGTTTTGCAATGTAAAAGCTATTACATTATTGGGTAACATATTACATCGACAAGCAGCTATTGACCAAGGCTGCGCTGAAGCATTATTGGTAAAAGATGACTATTTGATTGAAGGTGCTGCAAGTAATGTATTTGCAGTTATTGGTGGGGTTCTTTGTACGCCACCTAAAGGCAATGATATTTTACCCGGGATTACCCGTGATGTAATATTAGAGCTTGCACGAAAAAATGATATTCCTTGCAGTGAAGATAAAATTTTATTTTCCGCATTACAAGCCGCCAGTGAAATTTGGGTAACTAGCTCAACCCGCGAAATTATCCCAGTTGTTGAACTTGATTCTAAAATGGTGGCTGATGGGAAACCGGGTCCTGTATGGCAGGTTATGAATAGTATTTTTCAGGCTTACAAGCAGTCGCTGATTATGAGCGAGCAAACCTTTTTTGAA
>CAJAHC010000661.1 GCA_903939355.1 uncultured Methylococcaceae bacterium
AATAAATACCCACCCAACAGACAAATGGAAATCCACGATATTCCACCAATCACATTATAATGTAAAAACTTTTTGTAGCCCATATCACCTATACCCGCCACAAATGGAGCAAATGTTCGAATAATAGGCACAAACCTAGCGATAATGATCGTCTTTGCACCATATTTCTCATAAAATTGATGGGTACGTTCAACGTGCTCCTTATTCAAAAATCGAGTCTTCTCCTGCTTGGCTATTTTTGGTCCGAAAAAATTACCTATTTCAAAATTAACTGAATCACCCAAAACCGCAGCAACACACAATATTACATATAATACCCCAAGACTCATATCCCCTTTTGCCGCAAAAGTACCTGCAGCAAATAGCAATGAGTCGCCCGGTAAAAAAGGCAGTATCACTAATCCTGTTTCACAGAAAATGATAATAAATAGAATTATGTAGGTTACATAACCATAATTTTGAATAATTTCACTGAGATATTTATCCAGATGTAAAAAAATATTAATAAATTGGATAATATGTTCCATATTACTTCCTGTTTTTTTGTTTTAGGCCGTCAAGCCTATATTAAAACCGTATCTTTATAATAAACCAATACATCTTATTAATGGGCAAAAAAAAGGCTGGATTGCTCCAGCCTTTTTCAGATGTATTAACTATTACTTTAATAAACCTTGCAATAAGCCATTCAACTTATGAACAAAGGCAGTGGGATCATCCAACTGGCCACCTTCGCTCAAAATAGCTTGATCAAACAAAATATGGGTTAAATCGGCAAAACGATCATTGTCCTGCTCGTCTTTCATGCGCACCACTAAAGGATGCGTTGGATTGATTTCAAATACAGGCTTTCTACCACCCATACCCATCATTTGTCCTGCATCCTTCATGATTCTTTCCATATTAAGACTCATGCCATAAACATCTGCAACTAAACAAGCGGGGGACTCCGTTAAACGATGACTCAACTTCACATCACTTACTTTATCACCCAGTACTTCTTTGATCTGCGTTAAAATTGCTTCAAAGTCTTTATTCACTTGTTCTTCAGCAGTTTTATCTTCGTCTTCATCCAGCGCACCTAAATTGAGATCGCCTTTGGCAACAGACTGAATATGTTTGCCTTCAAACTCATCCAGATTAGAGACCAACCATTCATCAATACGATCAGACAACAATAAAACTTCAATGCCTTTCTTACGAAATATTTCCAAATGTGGGCTGTTTTTTGCTGCAGAAAAGCTGTCGGCAGTGACATAATAGATATTTTCCTGCCCTTCTTTCATACGAGCCACATAGTCTTCCAGACTAACATCCTGTTTATCCGTATCAGCATGCGTAGACGCAAAGCGCAGCAACTTGGCAACGCGTGCTTTATTAGCATGATCTTCAATCGGGCCTTCTTTTATAACAGCGCCAAATTGCGACCAAAAAGTTTCATATTTTTCAGGCTCATTCTTGGCCAGATTTTCCAACATACCCAGCACTTTTTTAACCGCACCTGTTTTAATAGCGCTAATTTGTTTACTTTGCTGGAGAATTTCTCTTGATACATTTAATGGTAAAGAGTTTGCGTCAATAATCCCACGAATAAAACGCAAATAACGCGGCATTAATTGCTCGGCATCATCAGTAATAAAAACTTTACGAATATAAAGTTTCACACCATGTTTAGCGTCTCTGTCCCACAAATCAAAAGGTGCACGAGCTGGCGTATAGAGCAATAACGTATATTCATTAGTACCTTCGACTTTACTGTGCACAAAAGTTAACGGATCTTGAAAATCATGACCTACATGCTTGTAGAATTGATTGTAATCATCATCTGAAATGTCTTGACGTGCTTTAGTCCATAAAGCAGACGCACTGTTAATAGTTTCTTCTTCAATTTGCGCAACCGGCTTTACTTCTTTGGCTTCTTCACCCTCTTCTTCATCGCTATCCATCTCTGGCATTACTTCTTTATCCATGACAATAGGTAAAGAAATATGATCGGAAAATTTTCTAACAATAGAGCGAATACGATAGCCATCTAAAAATTCGCTTTCAGCTTCTTTTAAATGCAAGACTATTTCTGTTCCACGCCCTTCTTTTTCTACCGTTTCCAGTGTGTAGTCACCTTCGCCAGCTGATTCCCATCGGGTACCTTGGCTTTTATCAGCGCCTGCCTTACGTGTGGTTAAGGTCACTTTATCAGCAACAATAAACGCCGAATAAAACCCTACGCCAAATTGACCAATTAACTCACTGTCCTTAGCTTGTTCACCCGTTAACGCTTCAAAAAATTGCTTAGTGCCCGATTTCGCAATGGTTCCTATATGTTCTTGAACTTCAGCGCGCGTCATACCAATACCGTTATCAATAATAGTAATGGTACGTTTTTCCTTATCAAATTCCAGACGAATTTTCAGCTCACTATCGCCCTCATACAAGCTATCATTTGATAGCGCTTCAAAACGTAATTTATCCGCCGCATCCGAAGCATTTGAAATCAGCTCACGCAGGAAAATCTCCTTGTTACTATACAAGGAGTGAATCATTAAATGGAGGAGATGTTTTACTTCAGTTTCAAAACCCAATGTTTCTTTTTTTGCTTTAACAGTCACTATACTATTCCTAAAATTATTAATAACAATGTCGAGTATTTGGGGGCATATATTTTTTTTTCAAGGGTAAATTCGTCTTAATAAAAATTCTACAAGCGATAACTTTAATCGTTTTTATTTCAAGAAATTTATGGATTAAAACGTATCTTGGACGAATACTCTAAACATTAAGTTGTTTGAATGACAGGTATTTTACCGATTATACTTTGCCAAAGCTTAGGTGCGCTTTGATGTATGGAAACACCAGCGCTATCGACTGCCACAGTTACCGGCATATCCTCAACAACAAATTCATGAATTGCTTCCATCCCTAAATCTTCAAAAGCAATAATACGAGCCTTCCGTATAGCCTTTGATACCAAATAAGCTGCACCACCAACGGCCATAAGATAAACTGCTTGATGTTTTTTAATAGCATCAATAGCTTCTTGTCCACGCTCAGCCTTACCAATCATGCCCAGCAATCCGGTTTTAGCCAGCATGGTTTCAGTAAATTTATCCATCCGCGTTGCTGTTGTGGGCCCTGCCGGACCCACAACTTCATCTCGAACCGGATCAACAGGGCCTACGTAATAAATAAATTTATTGGTGAAATTAAGTGCCTCAGGAAGTTGTTCTCCACGCTCAATCATATCAACCATGCGCTTATGAGCAGCGTCACGACCTGTCAGCAAAGTGCCACTCAGTAATAAACTTTCACCAGACTTCCACGTCTCAACTTCAGCAGGTGTAACCGTATCCAAATTAACTCTACGGGAGTTAGCCCTAGGATCCCAAACTATACTCGGCCAGTCTTCTAAATGTGGTGGTGTAAATTCGGCTGGTCCAGAACCATCCATAATAAAATGGACATGACGGGTTGCCGCGCAATTTGGAATAAGCGCAACAGGCTTGTTAGCCGCATGAGTAGGGTAATCTTTAATTTTGATATCCAGAACAGTCGTTAATCCACCCAAGCCCTGCGCTCCAATACCTAGCGCATTCACTTTTTCATAAAGCTCCAAACGCAAATCTTCCAGAGCATTGCTAGCACCTCGAGCAATTAACTCCTGAATATCAATCGACTCCATACACGCTTGCTTGGCAAGAATCATGGCTTTTTCAGCTGTACCCCCAATACCGATGCCCAATATTCCTGGTGGACACCAACCTGCCCCCATAGTAGGCACAGTTTTCAATACCCAATCAACAATACTGTCAGAAGGATTAAGCATTACAAACTTTGCCTTAGCCTCTGACCCGCCTCCTTTAGCAGCAATTTCAACGTCAACAGTATTACCCATGACAACCTCCATATGCACAACCGCTGGAGTATTATCTTTAGTATTAATACGTTTTCCGGCAGGATCTTTCAATATTGAGGCGCGTAAAATATTATCAGGAAGACTATAAGCGCGCCTAACACCTTCATTAACCATCTCAGTTACGCTAATATCACTTAGCCATTGCACATCCATGCCAATTTTCAAAAACACAGTAACTATGCCGGTATCCTGACAGATTGGTCGATGCCCTTCCGCACATAGTCGGGAATTGATGAGTATTTGCGCCATAGCATTTTTTGCTGCAGGGCTTTGCTCTTTTTGATAAGCTGCATTTAAAGCCTGAATAAAGTCCAGCGGATGATAGTACGAAATAAATTGCAATGAGTCAGCAATACTTTGAATAAAATCATCTTTCCGAATGATAGTCATTGAGCTTTTCCTGTTATGAAATCAAGCCTCACTCGCTACAGGTGAGCATTTACGGAGCACCATCTCACCTTAAAGCACTTATAATTTATTCATCCAATTCTTCAGCATGACGTTTTGATTTTCGACCATAATTTGGCGCAATGCTAATTAGCAATGTCAATAAAGCGGCCACATAGGGGACTGCTTGTACCGACAACACCGCTATCCATAATTTACCGCTTAAATTGTCAAAATGCTCTGTAGTACTCATCGCATAAATGCCTGCACTTAACAAGATCAACAGAAATAATTCTTGTCTGATTGTCATTAAACCGACAAACAAAGGTCCTTGTTTTTCGTATTTTGGGGTACGCATAAACGGCTTGCCCGAAGTAAACAATCCTTGTACCGTTCCTCTGGCAACTGTATGGGTTAAGGACAACCCTGTTAATGCCGCACCTAGTGACTGCCAAACCGAACAAGGAACACGTGCTTGGTATAACCATAAACCACGCAAAATTTTAAAACTGAATAACCCGACAGTAGGCAATAAAAAAACATTAGCAGGCAATTCACTATGAAGAGGATCGCTTAGTATTATTCCCGTTAAAATCAAACTAGCCGTAGTAAATAGCAAAGCCAGTGCATCAGAAAACCAAGGCAACCAACCTGCAATAAAATAGTATCGTTGCGCGGCTGTCAAAGGAGACTTTTTAGTAGGCAAAAAACTACGCCAATGACCTTTGATAATTTGCATAGCGCCATAAACCCAGCGAAAGCGCTGTGTCATATAACCTGACATCGTGTCCGGCATCAATCCGCGACCAAAGGAATCCTTAACATAGACTGAATCATATCCGGCTTCATATAATCGCAATCCCAGTTCACTATCCTCACAAATACACCACTCTGCCCAATTACCAACTTCCAATAAAGCTGACTTCCTAATCATGGTCATCGTACCATGCTGA
>CAJAHC010000662.1 GCA_903939355.1 uncultured Methylococcaceae bacterium
AATAAATACACTATAAAAGATTAAAAATAACATATCTTCTTTATAAGAGGCAGTAACTCCCAAATTTCCACTCGATAACGCTGGAATAACTGGATGTTTGGATAGGCGATTATAGGTTACCTCTGCGGCAGCAGACTTTGGCATGTTTTTAAGGATGTAAGTACATTCTTTTCGCAACTGTAACTGTAGTAAACGCATCAAGCCTGACTGATGTCGCAGTGCAGCTTTTTTCTCTGTATCAAAAATACGCACACCAACAGCATCACCTTCATCGATAATAGCCGGAAAACCTACAAATGTTTGTCCCTTCTGGCTAAATTGATACGTCTCGGGCAGATCCTCAAATGCCCATTGAATAAAACCTGTATAACTTAATTCATCTGTTGCTATCTGATCAAAACTGTCTTCTGCTTTAACGGCATACTTAAGCTGTAATTTTTTTAAATCTCTCCCGAAATCTAGTAAGTTATCCTGATCATCGATGACTCTAAAATTCATCTTTAAATGATCCGTTAAACCCTCCAAACCCCAGGCATTAAGGGGAATGGCTTCACCGGTTAATTTTCGTAACCGATTGCCCAACCATTCCTGTACAAGTCCTTTAAAATCAGGCTCAATTTCCAGGCACTGTTTAACGGTTTGCGGTACGGGAACAAAATGTTTTCTAATGTTCTTGGGCAGAGATTTAATCAAGGCAACACATTTTTCCTCTAATAAACCGGGCACCAACCAATCAAACGCCGCTTGAGAAAGTTGATTTAATTGATGCACCGGAATGATCGCCGTTACACCATCTTCATTATGACCCGGCTCAAACCGGTATTGCAGAGCAATCGTTAAGTTACCCACTTTCTTGCTGTCCGGAAAATCCCATTCATTGACATAGTCTGTTTCCTGTTTGCGCGTTAAATCCTCTTTCGTTAAAAACAGCCATTTTGGATCGGTGCGTTCGACTGATTTACGCCAGGTATCCAGAGTAACCCCACTGACAATCTCGGGCGGCAGTTTGTTATCATAAAACTGGTAAAGCCATTGTTCATCTTCAACCAAATCAACCCGACGGCCTTTATGCTGGATAATGCCCACTTCTTCCAACAATTTTTGATTGGCAACATAAAAAGGCGCGTTACTGTGGTAATCATGATCCACCAGCGCCGAGCGAATAAAAATCTCTCTGGCGGCTTTAGGATCAACATGATCATAAGGAAGCTTTCGTCCTGCCTGCAGAGTTAAGCCATATAACAAAGTTCTTGCCGCCACCATGCACCGCGCCGATTTTTTTTCCCAATGCGGATCATAATAATTATTTTTAACTAAATGAGCTGCACACTGCTCTATCCATTCCGGTTCAATTCTTGCCACATTACGGGCATAAACCTTACTGGTCTCTACTTGTTCTGCAGCCACAATCCATTTAGGCTTTAGCTTATGCAACCCAGAACCGGGAAATATAAAAAACTTAAGACCACGCGCTCCTAAATACTCATACTGTTCGTGCCTAAAACCAATGTTTGATAATAAACCCGTTAACAAGGCACGATGAATTTTTTCATAACTGGCATCGTCGGTATTCGGGTGCATTTTTAAATCACCCTTAATGACCTGCATAATCTGGGCATGAATATCAAGCCACTCGCGCATTCTGGTGTATGACAGAAAATTATCACTACAATATCTACGCAATTTACTGTTCGATAGTTGTTTTTTCTTCTCTTCAAACGTATTCCAGATATTAAGCAATGTTAAAAAATCCGATTCCGGATGACGAAACGCTATGTGTTTAGCATCGGCTTGCTGCATTTTATCAGCCGGTTTTTCACGGGGATCTTGTACGCTTAATACCGAAACAATAATCGCTACTTCGGTTAGACAATGTTCATGGCCTGCCGCAAGTAGCATACGCGCCAGCTTTGGATCCGTTGGAAGCTTAGCTAATTGCCTCCCCACCTCTGTCAGCTTGCCGCTTTTGTCCAATGCATTGACTTCATACAATACATTTTTACCATCCCTAATCATTTTATCTTCAGGCGGTTCTATAAAGGGAAAGTCTTCAATATCACCCAAATTTAAAGCAATCATCTGTAATATGACCGCTGATAAATTCGTACGCATAATTTCCGGCTCGGTAAACTGCGGACGAGTAAGATAATCATCATATGAATACAATCGGATGCAAATACCCTCAGCAACACGACCGCACCGACCTGCCCTTTGATTCGCACTGGATTGGGAAACACGTTCAATTGGAAGTCGCTGAATTTTACTACGATGACTATACCGACTAATACGCGCATGACCCGTATCAATAACGCAACGAATACCAGGAACTGTTAAAGATGTTTCCGCGACATTGGTTGCCAATACGATGCGAATTTTTCCACCCTTTGGATTAAAAACCCGTTCCTGTTCACTGACACTAAGCTTGGAATAAAGTGGTAATATTTCATATTGCGTAGGATGATGTTTCTTTAAGGACTCGGTGGTTTCTCTAATCTCCCTTTCACCGCTCAGAAAAATCAGTATGTCACCACGTAAATCACGATACAGTTCGTCAACGGCATCCAATATTGCGTTTTGTAAATCGTCACTCGTCTCATCATCTTCCTCTTTTTGCTCAATTGGACGATAACGCATATCAACCGAATAGGTACGACCTGAAACTTCAATAATCGGTGCGTTATTAAAATGTGTGGAGAAGCGTTGCGTATCGATAGTTGCTGAGGTGATAATAACTTTTAAATCGGGGCGCTTGGGCAATAACCACTTTAAATATCCCAATAAAAAATCGATATTTAAACTACGCTCATGCGCCTCATCAATGATAATTGTATCGTATTGACTTAAGTAAGGATCATTCTGGGATTCTGCCAGTAAAATGCCGTCCGTCATTAATTTAATCAATGACTCTGCGTGAGTTTTATCATTAAAACGGATTTTATAACCGACAGACTTGCCGATAGGTTCACCAAGCTCTTCAGCAATACGATCAGCGACAGTTCGGGCCGCAATTCGTCGAGGTTGTGTATGACCAATAAAACCGGCCACACCTAAACCAATAGACAAACAAATCTTGGGTAGCTGAGTAGTTTTTCCAGAACCCGTTTCACCACAAACTATTACCACCTGATTTTCCTGGATCAGCTTGGCGATTTCATCTTTTTTACCGGTAACG
>CAJAHC010000663.1 GCA_903939355.1 uncultured Methylococcaceae bacterium
ATTATTGTAGAGAATAACTAAAGAGCTTAATGCGGCACTGCGCACAAATATATTAACGTTTTGATCTTCAATCAGTTGTTTTATTAACCCAAGATCACCGTTACAAACAGAGGCTAAAATACTCTTCAAATCTTCAGTAACTAAATCACCCGTTGGATCTAAAGTCTCATCATCAAGCCCAAGCTCCCCAAAGTACTTCACAATAAGCGGGTAGGCTCTCATTTCTCTAAATTGAGCAAGTAAATACAAGGCATAGAAATAAGCAGGTGCATCATCAATACTATTTGGATCTTTAGCGATACCATCAATGATGTCTAACAAGGCAGGCGTAATTGCATCCTGCTGAAGAATTGCCTGCTCAATTGCTTCCCTTGGCAGAAATGAAATATCATCAGTATTCAATTGGGTAAGAATTTGTTCTACTGTTAGCATATGATTTGATATTTATGGCTTGGATGATTAGAAATCACAATGGTTAATGATCATGATAACTGAATCATAAAAGGGATTAAATCTAACATACTGAAGATTTCAGCAAAAAATGCTAAACATTTCATTTTACTGATTTTCGTGTTTTTTAGCTGTTTATAATCAATAGGTTGCAGAGGTTATTTTCATTAAAATGACGAAATAGGTACAAATGTACCTCTAAAAACTAAAAATGTGACTTAAATGAGCTTTATTCATAAAATTATTATATAAATCAATAGCATATGAAAAATAATGGTATTTTTTGATGATAAAAAAGTGCAGTAAAATTAGCTCTTTTCTCCAATTTTATATTAGAGGACAGCATTTTTTCGCATCAAATTTAAAAATAATACTGATTCAGTGCTTCAAGTAGCTCCGCAGTTATCTCTACAGAAGCATCACCCAGTACAGAATCTATTCCACATATTGGGCAGATTACAGTTTTAACCCCATCCTTCTCTACCACCCTTTCTGATAATTTAACATCCGCTACTGGAAAGATGCTAATGCAGTGAAAACAACCACATCTATTTGATTTTAAAATTGATTCTTCATTCTTAATAGAATGAGTGTAAAAAGCATTCAATTCAGGAATAGTCCATTTTGGATCTTCATCTGCACTATCCTTATATTCCTGCAAAAACATAGGATCATTCATCCTATCAAGCAATTCTTTTAAACGTGCCACATCACTTTCAATATTGTAATGTTCAGGATTTAATAATGACCCAGGAATATTGTGCGCAGCATCTAAAATATAAAAAAAGTGCTGTTTACCTGCTTTGTTCAAGGGTGATGTCGCAAAATTTCTAGTAGTTGCTAACATCCTACCCAGTAGGTGCAACTGATCAATCTCTGTTTCTGTAAATCTATTTCGCATCCTACTTTCCTATAAGCCTGACTGTTCAACATGTAACATTAAGATATCTCTTACCAACTGTGCTTCTGATACGTTATTTCTAAGAGACAATTTATTCAGTTTACATGCTAGATTTGGACTGACTCTATAGGTTTTGATGGTGTTGAGAATTCTTTTGGATCTGGATGACATTGATGATACTCCTGTTATTGTGATTAGGAGTATTTAGCAAGGTAATGAAGTTATATGAATTGTGCCAGTGATAAGACTTTGCCGTAGCAACATAGCACGTAAAAAGTAACATTTAAAAATTAACACTCACTCAATGCGTAAGACTAGAGGAATGGCTATGTTTAATGATGGTGTTTTTCAGGTACTTAATCACTCTAATACTACTTCTACTATGCGTTATCTTGGAATAACTCAGGCATGGTTTAGCAAAGAAAGTAGTTAATTCTTAGGTATTCATCCATCTTAACAACACAACGCTATATTGATGATAATCCTTACAAGATTGCAGATATTTTGAGAGCAATTTAATAAAGCAGTTTTATACCAAAAGAGTCTTGACATTACTGTTTTTTAGAATGACTTCATGTTTGTTATCCACATTTCATTATAACTTGTTGATTTATGCTAAATCCCTACTAATGCACTCAACTTATTGAATAAAATCACTGTAAGTCATTGATTTATTGATTTGTATTGAACTGTATAATTTTTATACAATTTAATCAAAAACACGAAAAATGATGAACTTAGCGTATTGCATAAGTAGTTATCCCCAGAGTTATCCACAAAAATTGTGTATAAGTCCATAACCCACTATTAGTCAAATAATCACACCATTTATTTCATTTATCTCATTTATTTCAGTTTCTAATTTAAATTAATAGAACCATAAATAGAGACTTTGGAATGAATATGTTCGAGGTAACTCTGAG
>CAJAHC010000664.1 GCA_903939355.1 uncultured Methylococcaceae bacterium
AGGAAATAGTAAGCCTCAAATACTAGTATAATTTTCTGATACTTCAAGACAGGTAACTATGATTTAATTGATGGCGTAATTAGTACTCAAAATTACCTGATAACGTCTTTTACCAATACTTATAGCAAGTTAATATTCAGCATGATTGATGCTTCAATATTAAAAATAGTTAGCCTAGATAAACGAAAAGACACTCTTTGTGCTTAAATTTTCCCTGACTGTGCTTTAATTTAGGTAAATGGTATATTTAACTAAAGCATCCTTATAAAACAAAATTGGTAAATGATGGTGAGTTAACAAACTCGATATCTAATGTTCTTAGATAAGTATGCAGTCCAGCGTCTTGAAATGGCAATAAGCGGGCATCACTAGAGGATTCATTATAATGGGCGTGCCAGTAACCTGGTGGTGTTATGAAGACAGAATAAGGCTTCCAATTTATTCGGGTTGCGTTGATTATTTCTCCATTTGCATTAAGTTTTTTACCAGCAAGAGTATAGCAACCGGGTTCGCAATCTAAAATTAAATCTAACGCGACTGATTGATGTCGATGCGGTAATTGTTCTGCGCCCTTTGGAAGCACCCCAAGCATAGCCCAAAGTGTATGGGTTACTGTTAAAGTTTGATCCATTTGTTTGTTGGCAAGTAGCACACTTATACGGTTTCGATTAACGGCATCCGCTTCTTTTTTGACTTTATCTAATTCTTTTAGAACGTCTTCAGAGGTATAAAGCGTTGGTTTGAAACGTTGTTTGTTAGCTTTTACGCCAAGGTAAGATAAGAGTGGTTCATCATGAACCAAATAGAATATGGAATCAATCGTAGCAAAATGGCGAATTTCTTTGCCCATTGGTAATACTACAAAATCTCCTGTTTTCCATGGGATTTCTAATCCATCGAAGTCAGTTTGACCTCTCCCATGAATGACATAAAACAATAATGATGTGGTATTAAAATTCGTAGATAATGTTTGTTCTGCCAGTATGCGGACAAAGTTAGCGCAAAGAGCGGGACTGGTTGCAGGACCTGTGCAGCCCAGTTGCTCACTTATATCAAGCGGAATTATTCGACTAGGACCGGTTAGATATAGTTCTCTACCAAATTCTGTAAAAGGGATATTAGAGATGGCTCCAGATTGAAGCGGATCGGCCGCTTTTGTATATTCGTAATAGAGCCCATTTTCAATTAAGCTGTCTAATGTGTTTGGCTTATCGGGTATCATCATAAATTGGCCTTAGAAAGTTGATTTTACAGGATGATGAATTTATTGATAGATATGGTCAAGTCCATTAAGTTAACAACAACAAAAGATTGTGCAAGATGCCTGAGGGAACAGAGAGACTTAAGAAAATTCAGATCTGTAGCTTGATTAAATAATCAAGCAGATCAGTAAGATCAAAAAGAGGTGAAACCAAAGGCAGGATTTTTTGTCAGTGCTATTCGTCAGGTTTTTTTAACATTTTACGCACATCGCCCAAATGCATTTCTTCTAGAGCGATCATTCGCCTAGCGTATTCCTCAAGTAGGACATTACGTCCATTCACTAAATCAAGCAGCTTAGAATATTCAGCAAGAGCTAGTATTTCATGATCTAGGGATTCTCTTAGAATATCACCAATATCGTGGCGATGTGTTTCTAATAAAGTACCTATTCCTAGAGAAGGATGGCTATTTAGTTGGGTAATTAATTCACCCGCTTCATTAGCGTGAGCCAAGGACTCAGTAGCCTGGTTACGCATCCAGGAAACAATAGGAATACGGTTATAACCGAAAACCATTAATGAATAATGAGTGTAGCGAACAACACCAGCCAGTTCAGCCTCTAGAATGTTGTTAAGTACGGAAACAACTGCATCAGTATCAATTTGCGGGTTTGCCATTACAATCTCCTAAATTAGACAGAATAAACTGAAACTATAGCGCTTTAATTTGCTTTTAGATAGTAGCTTTAGATAGGTCAAATAAATTAATGGGTATTGTCGAGTAAGTCCTAACGCTAGGAATTTAATCTGATATAGGTATTTATACGAATAGTTTTGATTTTTTTTGTAGTGTAAAGTGGAACGCAATGAATAATCACTTGTTAATTTTGATTCTTATTTTATGAGTTGCATACAAGATAGGTGAATAAATTCATAGGTTGCTATATAACAAAATCTTACATTAGGAGTTACAAAATGGCTATTACACGTTATGAACCTTGGAGTTTGTTAAGCCAATTACAAAAAGAATTATTAAGTTCTCAGGACGACAAAGCAAGTGAAGGATTAATTGCAACTGCAGAATGGGTTCCTTCGGTGGATATAAAAGAAGCGGCAGACAAATTTATTATTTATGCAGATATACCTGGTGTAAAGCCGGAAGATATTGATGTAAGTATGGAGGCAGGGGTTTTAACTGTAAGAGGTAAAAAAGAATCTGAAGTTAAAACAGAAAAAGAGGGTTACAAGCGAGTTGAGCGGAGTGCTGGGTCATTTTATCGACGTTTCAGTTTGCCCGATTCAGCTAATGATGAAGCTATTAACGCAAAATGTAAATTAGGTGTGCTTGAAATTGTTATTCCAAAAAAAGAGGCTGTTAAACCAAAACGTATCAATG
>CAJAHC010000665.1 GCA_903939355.1 uncultured Methylococcaceae bacterium
AGGAAAATTCAGTTCGATTAAGTAGCAATTACACAAAAATCGGCTTGATTGAAGAAAAAAAAGGGCTACGGATTTCTAAAGCCGGCATTATCAAACCACTTTTTAATAAAGGTTATGAACATTTTTCTTAATAGCGAGTACGGCAGAAATAAATTAACACCTAAGCAGATTTTATCTGACCCCGTTTTATTTCTTGCATTTGGTTTTGGCTCCGGAATGTCAAAAAAGGCCCCTGGCACAATGGGTACTTTGGCTGCAATTCCTGTTTATTGGTTATTTGCACAAACCAATAGCGTTGTTTATGGTTTGCTTATGCTTGTTGTCAGTGTAATTGGCATTTGGATCTGCGGTATTGCAGCAGATAAATTAGGCGAACATGATTTTGGAGGTATTGTCTGGGATGAAATTGCGGGTTACTTGATTACGATGTGTTTAGTTCCGCTTACTTGGCAAACCATCATAGTTGGATTTATATTATTTAGGATTTTCGATATTTTAAAACCTTGGCCTATCAGTTGGTTGGATCGGTATGTTCAAGGTGGTTTTGGTATTATGATTGATGATGTGTTGGCAGGTATCTTTGCTGGGGCATTGTTACTGCTAGCGTTTAACTGGGGTTGGATCAGTTGATTGAAGTGAGGTTGAATATTTTTCGCGGATATCCATGATTATTTCCCCCAACAATTCTTAACCGAATCAGTGCCGGCTATGGTTTTTTCACTATCCTGATTTATTCCAAGAGTACCGCATTTTGTATCTGTAAAAGTCGGATCAGCATTAACAGTATATGTTTTGTCTGATATGTCCGATATGGTGATTTGATAGTATTCATTTTGCAATGCATTGTTCGGATCTATATCAGTAAGTGTGCCATAGAGAGTATTATTAGCTCGCCACTTTTCCTCAGCTAATTGTGCTTTTAACAATGCAACTTTACCATCAGTGCGCTTCGCTCTAAGTACATATTCCGTGTAAGACGGATACGAAATAGCTGCTAGAATCCCGATGATAGTCATTACAGTTAATAGTTCAATTAACGTAAAACCAAAAGCTCGATTAATAGTCGACATAATTTAATAGATTAAAAATTTACATTCATCAAAGATAGCATAATCTTACAGAGAAATTTAAAATTAGCCACTTAGATAAGACGCTACCTATAAAAATCATTGAGTATGTTTTTTTTATGAACGATTTAAGTTAATTATATTATTGGCATTTAACTATACTTGGTAAGTGTTAATCTAAGTAATGTTTGCCTATGAATCAATTCCTACTCAACAGATTGAAATTACATGGAATTACCTTAGTTGAAGTTCTAGTTGTAGTTGCCATAATTAGCATTTTGGCCGCCATTGCGGCTCCTTCATTCATTGGGCAATTGCAACAACAACGAGTAGAAGGTGCCGCTGAGGGATTGGTTGCAGCGATGCAAAATGCAAAAGCCGAGGCGATTAAAAGGAATACTACGGTGAGTATTATTTTTGCGCCTACAATAAAAGACACTTATTATACAACTTGGTGTTATGGCATGACGCCGATTGGTGCAGTGACTTGTATTTGTACTAACGATACTGATACAACCAATGATTGTGCTCCGGGAAGTGTCGTACAAAGTTCAGATTTTACCGGAATCACAGTCAATTTTAATAACTCAAACGCACGTGTTTTTAGCCCCTTGCGTGGTACAGTCACTTCAGGAACAATTAAGTTTTCTGCAGGTAATAACAAATCACTTGGCGTTATAACTTCAAGCCTTGGCAGAATCCGCATCTGTAAAGACACTACTTCGACAATCGGTAGTTATAATGACAGTGGGTCATGCTCATGAATATAACGGCCAATTTAAAAGTTATGAAGTATAAACAGCGAGGTTTTACGCTAATTGAACTGATGATTTCCATTGTAATTGGGCTCATCATTCTCGCCGCTGTCGTCGGCATGTTCGTTACCCTGATTAAATCCGATAATGACAATCTTAAATCCATTCGGCTCAATCAGGAACTAAGGGCGGCGATGAGTCTGATTACTCGAGACATTCGCAGAGCGGGAGCAAATCAAAATGCAGCTATTAATTCTTCTACAATTCCTCCAACCAACCCTTTTTCTGTAGTAGGTGGAACCCGATTAACAATCGCGGCTAATCAACAAGGCATACTCAATTCTTGTGTAATTTATTCTTATGATGCCAATGATGGTTCAAACGAGGTATATGGTTATCGCCGTGATAGTACGGATGGCACAATAGAAGCCCGAGCAGCCGGAGGTCTGTGCAGTGCAAGCGGTTGGTTAACGATAACGGACGATCATCTTGTAAATATAACAGCACTAACCTTTACAGACACAACGGTTACCCAAGCGGGCGTCAACATCCGGCAAATTACCATAACCCTAAGCGGCCAGTTGCGTAGAGACTCTTCAGTAACACGCACCCTCTCAGAAACCGTCAAGGTGCGTAATGATGAGATTTGATGATTTCAAAACATAGCGAAACAATGGGGTGACTCCAATGAAAAACCCAATTAAAACCCAATTTCAACAAGGCATGGCAACCCTTATCGTCTCAATAATTGTTCTGATTATTACCACGCTGATGGTACTTATGGCCACTAAAGTGGGCATATTCGACTTTCGCATGGCAGGTAACGAGGCGCGTTACAAAGAAGCCTTTACCACCGCTGAAGCAGGACTTGATTTTGCCATACAGAAATTTGAAAATCAGTTTAGAAACAATTTTGACGGAACTGCAGCATCATGGACAACGATTATTACCAACTCACAATTTGCTAATAAATGGAAATCCGATGATACGGCTGCCGAGGCAGGAGAGCCTTCCTTTCGCGTTACCGTAACAGATACCAGCGCATTAATAGGCGGGGTAACTGTTTATCGCTTTCAATCAACAGGATACAGCGCCGATGACAGCGGCACTGCAACGGTACAACGCGAAATCACCATGAAACAAATTTTGGGCGGTTCATCACCTGAGGTTTCCGTAATGGCGGCTGGCAGTGTCGGTTCAGGAGGTAATTTCAATATTGTTGCTAATCCTAACGGCGCTGGCAATGGCATTCCCGTTTCCATTTGGACAGGTGGGCCGTCACCCAATGGCGATGTGACCTTTGCCAGTAATTCAGCAGCAACTTGCCAAATGCAGGATTATACCGGCAATAATTCTACATGCAGTAATCCATAAGGAGAAAAGCTTTCGTCGGCTGGAAACATTGGCTCTGATATATTGGCCAACGACCCCAATTTCCCTCCTGATATATTCCGGTATATGTTTGGTGTTGCGCGTATTGATTGGGAAACCGTTTACTCAATGGCAAATTCAAATCACCAAGCGGTTGACAGTTGTAGTGGTTTAAACACAACATCAGGGCAAAAATTTAGATTGTGGTGGATAACAGATGACTGCGATATATCCAATCAAATTGTCGGCTCTCCAACTGACCCCGTAATATTAGTGATTGACGATCATCAATTGGTAGACAAAGGAGCAAGCGGCATCCTTTACGGCATCCCTTATCTTTTTAATAATCCCAGCAATGGCGACACACCCAGTGCCGATTTTACCAGTAGTCCAGCCATTTATGGTGCATTAGTTTCAGATGTCGGCGGCAGTACCATGAATGGCAGCTATTCAGTGGTTTACGATTCTGCATCGCTTGGTAATTTAACCTCACCCAATAATAGCGCCAATTACGGTATAGGCTACATCCCAGGCAGTTGGCGGGATTTTTAATTATCGCCAACCCCTAGCGCAGGTAACCATTATGAAAAAGATACTCTCTCAAAAAGGCGTCGGCCTTATCGAAGTACTCATCGCTGGACTTGTTTTTGCCGTTGGTATCACTGCAGTGGTGCAATTGCAAGGCACCTTTTTTAAAAGTAGCAGCGCTGCAAATGCACGCTCCATCGCAATGAGTATTGCGGAAGAGAAAATTGAAGATTTAAGGGGCTTTCAGGTGACGGATTCCAGTGTCGTCGATATTTTCGACTTTACCTCAATTACTGCAAACGGCGGCGGTCGTTGTACTGAGCAATTAATTAATGGCGTCTGTACCATGGCTTTACCGTCAGGAAGTGTTGCCAGAGACAACATTACTTTTAACCGGAGCTGGTCAGTAACCAATTATTATTACAATGGCGGTACGCTCACTACCATCCCAAACGAAGATATTGTACAAAAACAAGTTACGGTAACAGTCGACTGGACAGATATTAATAATACCCCTCAGACAGCTACCCTTAGCACTGTTATTAACAAATACAGTAGTGCGTCAGCAACAGGCCTGCTTGCAAATAATATCGGTGGTAGTGGTGAGAAACCATTAGTATTTTATACGCCTAGCACTGATACTCACGTTACACCGATTAGTGTAGGCACAGATACCAAGCGCGAAACTTTGGTGCCATCTTCTGAAACAGTTGACGGCTATAGTCGTACCAATTTTATTGCGTATACTTACAGTGGCTTGGCCAGTGGCAATCAGCTTGTGCGAGAAGAAGAATTTCAGACGGTAGCTTGCGACTGTCTTTTCAATGGAGTCAGTGGCAATGATTTAAACCCTTCAGATGATAACGATACAAGTGATGATGCAACCTATACCGTAGCGCATCTCCAATGGAATATAGCTACAGACACTTATATTGATGTTGTTGGTGACTTGGTTGCAGAAAAAGTAAAGGGCTGCGCGAAAGGTGGTGGCGGTAACTGTGCCGCGCATCCGGATAATCTTTGTGATACGTGTTGCAAAGATCATCACGATTCATCCTCCTCTATATTTAAATTCGATCCCTTTCGATCCAACAATGACTTTACTTTAGGCGATCATAATCATTATAACGGCACTAATCCTGTTACTACCGGCCAGTATCTTGAATCCTGCCGATTTAAACGAGTTAATGGTTATTGGCGGGTATTTCAGGATTGGAATTTGGTTAAATATTCGGTCCTGCCTTTATCAGACCTTATCGATAGTACGACGAAAGCAACTTATACGGCTTATGTTCAGGCAGTCATAGACGCGCATTTGGATGAGAGCAAAGTTAGTGGAGAAACGTTGAATAGTTCTCCAGTCAAACCCGCAACGATAAATCATGCCTCTTTCGGCAACTACATTAATTTGTCTGTCGGTGATAAACCCGAAATGACAGCAAGAGCAGTTTATTTGGATTATATCGATTCAGCTCATTTGACAGAGATAAAAAACAAGAAACTGGCAGGGCAAGATTACTTGTTGCATTTACCTTTCTATGAATTAGAAGTAGCCCCCGTTAGTAATTGGTTATCTGCAGAACCAACAAAAGTTGAGGTTGGCCCCTACAACGGTCCTGGCTCGGGAAATGACTTAATAGCCGGCCAATTAGCCGCATTACTAAGTGATGTGAACGCAATTAGCATAACTGCAGCTATTAAAAAAAGTAATAGCGGTATCGCTGCGCTAAGCTCTGCCATTGATTATAACGCTACAATGAATCCCGATAACTTAGCGTATTCAGATAATTTGAGTATTTGTACGGGTGGTTCATGTTCACCAAATACTGAATGTACATTGCCTTGGGGCGGCACAATAACAAACAGAAGTTCAATAGAGGCCTATCAATCAGCAACCGTGGTTTTTGGCAGCAACTGTGTAAGCGAAACACGCAGTTGTTCGGATGGAACCCTATCAGGTAGTTTTCTGAATCTGTCATGCTCGGTTTTACCTGAAATAATTAACACCTGCACCACCACTGTGAGTGGTAAAGCTAATAATAACAGCGATATTATCATCTTATCAGTTAACGGTTCGCCAAGATCCTGTCCTGTGGCCACCAATAAATCATATGTGTGTACACCAGTCACAACAGATTTATCAGCTACGCTTTCCGTTACCAGTTCAGGGTCTGTTAATAATACCATTACCCTTTTACCCATCTGCGGCGCAAAGATTGTTAATTTTTAATAATCCTTTTAAGGATGGATCTTCTGAAAAGAATCAATCCATACCAAAACTACAAAGCTGTAATAATTCTGATTAAAATTATTTTCAACGGAAAGTTGACCTATGACAGAACCTAAGCTGCTTGTCTTTTCATCGCTTTTCCCAAGCCAAATACGTCCCAATGCAGGCGTGTTTATAAGGGAAAGAATGTTTAGGGTTGGCAAACAAATACCCATTATCGTCGTTTCACCGGTTCCATGGTTTCCATTTCAAGGGATAATACGTTATTGGTATCCTCAATTTAGACCTCAACCAATCAGTTATGAAGAGCAAGAAGGAGTAAATGTATTTTTCCCGCGTTTTTTTTCAATACCAGGCTTACTAAGGTCCTATGATGGTTTTTTTATGGCATTAGGTGCTTTGCCAAGACTTCTACAATTAAAAAAACAGTTTTCTATTATTGATGCACATTTTGCCTACCCAGATGGCTATGCAGCAACCTTGTTAGGTAAATGGTTAAATATTCCAGTTACAATTACTCTCCGTGGCACAGAGGTACCTTTAGCAAAAATTAAAAGACGAAAAGTAAAAATATTGGCAGCATTAAACTGTGCCACTCAAGTTTTTTCTGTATCGGACTCTCTTAAGCAGTTTGTTGTTTCATTAGGTGCTAACGGCGATAAAATTCAAGTGATTGGTAACGGTATTGATGTGATAAAATTTCGAGCTATTGCCAAGTCAACTGCAAGAGCGGAACTATCTATTTCAGAAAGCACCAAGGTATTGGTTTCAGTTGGGGCTCTTGTTGACAGGAAAGGTTATCATCGGGTTATTGAATTGTTACCCGCGTTGGTTAATCAATATCCGGATTTGCTTTACCTTATTGTTGGTGGTGATAGCCCCGAGGGTAATATTAGAATAAAATTAGAACAGCAAGTTAAGGTTCTTAACCTTGACAAGCATGTCCGATTTTTGGGAGCTTATGCTTCCGACCAACTAAAAATCCCCCTGTCAGCGGCAGATTTATTTGTGTTAGCAACTGCCAATGAAGGTTGGGCAAACGTATTTTTAGAAGCTATGGCTTGTGGATTACCGGTTATTACAACTGATGTCGGTGGTAATAAAGAAGTGATTGTTAATTCAGAACTAGGCGCAGTTGTACCATTTGGTAATCCACGGGATTTACTGACAGCAATTTCAAATGGTTTAGATAAATCTTGGAACAATCCATTAATAATACAATTTGCACAAAATAACGCATGGGATTACCGAGTCAAAATTTTGGTCGATAATTTTAATCGCATAACATCCTCTTTTTAATGTCAGTTGTCATTCAATGGGTTAACTCTTGTAGTGGGCCTACAGAAACAATCAGGCTCAGAACACCTGCCGGGATATTAAATATATCAATTCAACAGGAAGTTATTGTTAATGCAAATTGGGATTTTGCAAATATATTTGATCGTGAAGTATGTGACGATCAAAAACAATATGAATGGTTGTTATCAAACACAGAAAATGTATTTAACATCAAATTATTGCAACAAGGCAGTGCTTTCCGCCACAAAGTATGGGCTGAACTGTGTATAATTCCCTTTGGGGAAACTATTACTTATTCCGAATTATCCCATAAAATAGGCTCGTCTGCTCGAGCTGTTGGGAATGCTTGTAGGGATAATCCTTACCCCTTGATTATTCCATGTCACCGAGTCGTTTCAGTTTCCGGCATGGGTGGCTATTGTGGACAAACATCAGGAAGTTTTATGACTATCAAGCATAAGTTGTTGGCATTTGAAGCAGAATTAAATAATGTCATCTACTGATTTGATAGATCAGTTTCTTGATGCTGTTTGGGTAGAGCAAGGTTTAAGCAAAAACACCCTTTCAGCTTATAGTAGCGATTTACGAATTTTTGCCAAATGGTTGTCAGATAAATCCATGTTAGACGTTGATAAAGGCGATTTATCGAGGTTTTTAGCTGCCCGTTATGCGGCAGGGATAGGCAATCGTTCGACAGCAAGAATATTATCTAGCTTACGACGCTTTTATGGATACTATATTAGAGAAAACAGCCTAATTATTGATCCTACATTACTGATTGAATCCCCTCATATTGGTCGTCCTCTCCCCATCTCACTTTCAGAGCTTGATGTTGAGCTATTGTTGAATGCTCCAGAAGTGACAAATACAAATGGTTTTAGAGATAAAACTATGCTTGAAGTACTTTATGCAACTGGACTTAGAGTTTCAGAATTGGTTGGGTTAAAGTTCGAGCAAATAAGTTTTAGGCAGGGCGTGGTTAGAATTATTGGTAAGGGAAATAAAGAGCGCTTGGTGCCGGTTGGTGAAGAAGCTATGAGTTGGTTGGAAGCCTATATGATCCAGGCTAGAAAAAAACTCTTGGGTGAGCGGCAATGTGATTATTTATTTGTCACTAACCGTGGTGACGGCATGACAAGGCAGGCTTTTTGGCATATTATCAAGCGACACGCAAAAAAGGCCGGTATTAGTAAAGAGTTGTCACCTCATACCTTACGGCA
>CAJAHC010000666.1 GCA_903939355.1 uncultured Methylococcaceae bacterium
AGCACTTCAAGTGAATTCGTATTAATAGCATTTAGAAAGTTTTCTTCATTATCCGGATTGGGGACTTTAAACAAGCGATCATACAATCTCACCTCGGCTGAATGTGACTGCTGTTCAGAAACCCAATGAATAACTCCTTTTACTTTACGACCTTCCGGATTTTTTCCTAAAGTGTCAGCATCATAAGTACAACGTAATTCAATAATAACGCCTTCAGCATTCTTGATTACTTCATTACATCTAATCACATAAGAGCCACGCAGACGCACTTCTTCACCGACAACTAAGCGTTTGAATTTGGGTGGTGGTATTTCGGCAAAATCATCTTGTTCGATTAAGATAACTTTAGTAAAAGGTACCTTGCGTTTACCTAGCTCCGGTTTTTGCGGATGATTACTGATTTCCAGTTCTTCTATTTGATCTTCCGGATAATTATCAATCACTACTCGCAAGGGTTGCAATACAGCCATAGCACGCAACGCATTTTCATTTAAATCTTCACGAATACAATATTCCAGTACACCCATTTCTATCCAGGAGTTTTGCTTGGTTACACCAATGCGCTCACAAAAATCACGTATCGCTTTCGGTGTAAAACCTGCTCGGCGAAGACCTGCAATGGTTGGCATACGCGGATCATCCCAACCGTACACATGTTTTTCCATCACTAACTGGTTGAGTTTACGTTTGCTGACGATGGTGTATTCCAATTGTAATCTGGCAAACTCAATTTGCTGAGGATGGCAGGGTGTTTGTAATTGTTCCAAAACCCAATCATAAAGTGGCCGATGATCTTCAAATTCCAAGGTACACAAGGAATGCGTAATACCTTCAATGGCATCGGAAATACAGTGGGTATAATCATACATGGGATATATACACCAAGCATCGGCAGTACGATGGTGATGGACTCGACGAATTCGATAAATCGCAGGATCACGCATGTTAATGTTAGGTGATGCCATATCGATTTTGGCGCGTAATACGTACTGACCATCTGCAAACTCACCCGCACGCATACGTTGAAAAAGGTCTAAATTTTCTGCAATGGTATGGCTTCGATCTGGGCTTTCTTTGCCGGGCTCGGTTAACGTGCCACGATAAAGCCGGATTTGCTCAGCGGATAAGCTGTCAACGTAGGCTTGACCTTGTTCAATTAATTGCACGGCATAGTCATAAAGCTGCTCAAAATAATCTGAGGCATGATGCAAGCTGGCCCATTCAAAACCCAGCCATTTCACGTCTCTTTCAATAGACTCCATGTATTCAATATTTTCTTTTTCCGGATTGGTATCATCAAACCGCAAGTTACAACTACCCTTAAATTCAGCGGCAATGCCAAAATTCAAAAAAATCGACTTGGCATGGCCAATATGCAAATAACCATTTGGTTCTGGCGGAAAGCGGGTAGCCACTTTGCCGTTATTTTTGTGATTTCTAAGATCAGTGTTAATAATCTGACGAATAAAATTTGCAGAAGGGTGATTTTCGTTTGTAGACATGTGTTTTTAAAAATTTATGGTTATTGACTTTAAAGGCGCAAGGTTCAAGGAGAGATTACTTAAGGTGACTTTTCACCTTCTATCTTTAACCTGACTATATTCTTTTTGATATAAAAAATCTGCTTACCATCCTGCTTTATCACTTCAATGATCTGATGACCTGATTGGTTAGTATAAACGCCAAAATCTAAATGTGCAGCAGGATCTGTTACAATTATTTTGACGACTTCGCCACCGACCATAACCGCCAATATTTTTTTTAAACGCAATAAAGGTAAGGGACACAGTAATCCACTGGCATCCACTTCCTGACTAAATTCAATCATTGTTTTAGTTACTCACTCAACTTTAGATTGCCTATAATACCATTCCCTAATGAATCTAAGCATCGTCGTAACAAAATGGATTATTTTCCCGTTTTTGTAAAACTTAAAAACCAAAAGTGCCTTGTTATTGGAGCAGGTGAAATAGCTGCCCGTAAAATTGATTTATTAGCCCGTGCCGGTGCTAATATAACAGTGATAGCGAACAAAATCAGTCATCATGTTTCCAACATTGAGCACTCTTGTCATTTAACAGTACTGAAAAAGCCTTTTACGAAAACAGATGTCCGCGGCTTTAAGCTGGTTATATCCGCTACGGATAATAAAGAAACCAACATGTTGGTTGCCAAAGCCTCTGAAGAACAAAATATTTTAGTTAATGTCGTTGATAGCCCTGATTTATGTAGCTTTATCTTTCCGGCTATTATTGATCGCTCACCGATTGTTGCCGCCGTTTCTTCTGGTGGTGCTGCGCCAGTTTTAGCACGTTTACTCCGAGCCAAAATTGAAACGATTATTCCACCTACTTATGGAAGACTGGCGCATCTTGCAGAACGCTATAGAGATGATGTCAAAAAACTTATTAAAGAACCCGCGCAACGCAGGATTTTTTGGGAAAATATCTTTCAAGGATCTGTTGCTGAGTTAGTTTTAGCGGGTAATAATGAGACTGCCGAACAACAACTACAACAATCGCTTATCAAACAAAAAGACACCATTACTCAAGGCGAGGTTTATCTGATAGGGGCAGGTCCAGGCGCACCGGATTTATTAACTTTTCGCGCCTTGCGTTTGATGCAACAAGCTGATGTGGTTGTCTATGATCATTTGGTGTCTCCAGAGATTATTGATTTGGCACGGAGGGATTCAGAAAAAATTTATGTCGGTAAGCAACGAGATAAACATACCCTGCCCCAAGAATCCATCAACACTTTGTTGGCTGACTTGGCCAAGGCCGGCAAACGAGTTGTGCGTTTAAAAGGCGGCGATCCTTTTATTTTTGGTCGTGGTGGCGAGGAAATTGAAACCTTAATGCAACAAGGCATTAGCTTTCAGGTTGTACCGGGTATTACTGCGGCTTCTGGATGTTCTGCTTATGCAGGGATTCCTTTGACGCATAGAGATCACGCACAATCTTGTACGTTTGTCACCGGCCATCTAAAAAATAATTCAATTAACTTAAACTGGACACAATTAGCTGAACCTAATCAAACTATCGTGATTTATATGGGCTTGATCGGGCTAGAAAAAATATGTCAATCGTTAATTGACCACGGTAGCCCTAAAGATTTACCCATTGCCATGATTCAAAAAGGCACAACCTCTAATCAACGTGTTATTACCGGTACCTTGGAAACGCTACCAACCACCATTGCTAACATGGACATCAAGCCTCCAACACTGATTATTATTGGTACTGTGGTAAAACTACACGATAAGCTTAATTGGTTTAATAATAGCCATAGCAATTAATCGTGATAATTTTTCATAGGCTTTTATTTTCAACAACTGTTCCAAGCTACTAATTTTATAATTATTTTCTTTGGCAAAAATGAGTATTTGCTCTAATATCTGACAATATTATTAGTTGAATTTACGAACAGAGATAAATAAATATTTCACAAAAATAGCTCATAACTACTACCAAAAATCCATTAATATTAAAACAATACAGCTTAAGTGAAATAAAAGATTGAATTTTTCGGTTAAATTCCCTATTCTTGGCTAGTTTAAATTTTAATCACATTACATTTCCAACAAGAGAACTAGCGTTTTCTTTTTTTTACACCAAAAGAGGTCACTATGAAAAAATCATTAGGCACATTAGCAGGTATTGTTTTAATAGCTTTAAGTGGATCAGCATTGGCTGACGAACAACTTGAAATTGGTCAAAAAATTTATGACCGTGCTTTTGGTCGTGGTTGCGGTACTTGCCACGATATCGCTTCAAATCCTCAGTTAACTGCCAACATTAAAGCGGGCACATTAACTAGAGCGAAATTTGAAGAAGTGTTAACCAATGGCAAAGGCGGCATGCCAAAAGCTATGGCTGAAATCATGAAGAATAAAGCCGTAGAAAAAGCAGGCTATACAGAAGAAATGGCTATCGATGCTTTATACGCTTATATCAGCAGCAAATAATAACAAACACAAAAAAGCCGCCCCAATCATAGATTGAGACGGCTTTTTTTGGTCTAAAAAATAATCGAAAAATCAACTAGGCATAGTTATTTATTAAGATAACGTACTATCGTTTCTTTATAAGGTAGTCGATATCGAATTTTGTACCAAATACCTGCAACCACCGCCAGCATTAAGCCACAAGAAGCCAACGTCAAATAAACAAGATGTTTTAAATGCGACATTTCCTGTATTATTTTCTCATTAGAAACAACAGCGTGCTCTTTTTTTATAGGCTCTGAGTATGATTGTAATATTTTTACATCATTTTTTAAGTCTTCCACAGTACCCAATGAACTGCTAACTGAACCGCGGCGAATACTCTCTTCCAACGATCTTAACTTGCTTTCAATGGAACCACTCACCAAGCCCACAAACTGGCTTTTTAAAGCATTCACTTCAACTGACAAAACAGGATTAATTTCTGCAATAGTAGCTTCCGTTTTTTTGAATTGAGTAAATTCGTTGGTAGGCAAGAAGAAAATTCCGGCAATAACAATCACTGCCATCAAAAAGAAAACGAGAGTCATTAACAATCGATTCACTTTCATCAAACCTTGATGAGAACTGATTGTTTGCAGAACCACAAGCTCTGATTTCGTCTTGTCCAACTCACTCATTGTTTACTTAATTCCTCTAAGACCAAGTACTAGAACGTATTCAGGAAAGATATTTTATTTTTAAACTAACTGCCCCAATCGTAATTATACAAGTTAAATTACATTTGTCCTTTGTTTTATGGCTACTCTTTTAAGTCACAGCCTTACATGCCAACTTAAGAACCTACTTTGCATGGCATAAAATACTTAAGTTTTATCTTAAATTGAGTCTAAATTAACGTAACCGTTTAGCCGCTGCTATACGCATTCTTAAAGCGTTTAATTTAATAAAACCTTCCGCATCTTTTTGATTATAGGCACCCCCATCATCTTCAAAAGTAGCAATACTCTCATCAAATAAACTATCAGTTTCAGAGGCGCGACCCACCACGATGACATTGCCTTTATAAAGTTTAATCCTTACTTTTCCATTTACAGACTCTTGTGAAGCATCAATCATGGTTTGCAGCATCTTCCGTTCAGGACTCCACCAATAACCATTGTAAATCAGAGAAGCATAACGCGGCATTAGCTCATCTTTTAAATGCGCTACCTCACGATCCAGAGTTAATGACTCTATCGCACGATGCCCTTTCAACATAACAGTTCCCGCAGGCGTTTCATAACAACCACGCGATTTCATTCCCACGTAGCGATTCTCAACTATATCTAGGCGACCGATACCATTCGCCCCAGCAATTTTGTTTAATTGCTCAAGAACCGTGGCGGGCGAACAAGGCACATCATCAATTGCAACAATATCACCATGTTGATAAGTCAATTCTATGTAAGTCGCTTGATCAGGTGCCGCCTCAGGTGATACAGTCCAACGCCACATATCTTCCTCAGGTTCTGCCCAAGGATCTTCAAGAATGCGACCCTCATAAGAAATATGCAACAAATTAGCATCCATTGAATAAGGCGATGTTTTACCCTTCTTCATTTCTACAGAAATTCCATGTTTTTCAGCATAAGCCAGTAATGTTTGTCTGGAATTTAAATCCCATTCACGCCAAGGTGCAATAACTTGTATATCAGGACGTAATGCGTAAGCTCCTAACTCAAAACGTACCTGATCGTTGCCTTTGCCTGTCGCGCCATGAGAAATAGCTGTGGCGCCAGTTTCGTTTGCTATTTCAATCAAGCGTTTAGCAATTAAAGGACGCGCTATTGATGTGCCCAGAAGATATTCACCTTCGTAGACGGTATTAGCCCGAAACATGGGGAATACATAATCACGCGCAAACTCTTCTCGCAAGTCTTCAATAAAGATATCTTTTATACCGGCCGCTTTGGCTTTTGCACGAGCAGGTTCAACTTCTTCGCCCTGTCCTAAATCAGCCGTAAAAGTAACCACTTCACACTGATAAACATCCTGCAACCATTTAAGAATAACGGAAGTATCTAAACCTCCAGAATAAGCCAAGACAACTTTATTGATTTTAGACATAACACCTTAATACTCTGAGTTAAAATTTTTAAAATTATACCTGAAAACTGGCTGTCTTAAGCCCTGCTTTCACATTTAATAGAGAAAAAACTGACGAATTCAGCACGGCAAAAAGCTCACCCACATAGAAATGCTTACCGACCTTCAAACAAAAAGATAAGCCAAGCCTACTCTTTTAGCTCGTCCCTAAGAAAAACCTTAAAATCATGTCATATCCTAATTTAAAGCTGATAATTTATTCGCTATAAGCTCAGCCCAATGGTCAATTGCATTTTCAACATCGCCCCATTGCCACTGAAAACCTGTACTAAACGCATTGCCACCAATTTGCTTATCTACCGCCAATGCCAATACCTGCCCTGTTAACGAATCAGTCATCTTCACATCGCCTTGGGCTGCACCTACAAAAGGTAACGACCCGGTTCCCAACTTATATAATCCAGCCAGCGGACGGAGCTGAGGAATTAGCATTGACATACTCCTCATGACTGGAGTAGCCGTTTTTGCATCAGTTAAAGCCACATCAAGCTTAATAACATCCACACCCGGCTGAGTAACTATTTCAATTTTTTGGCTAATTTGCTCGTTAAGTTGTTGAGATAAATAATTCACCAGCATTTGCTGATCAGCCGAGGAAATCTCTGATGACTCACCAGCCCAAAAAGTTACAGGCCCAATAAGAATCTTCTTATATTGGCGCCACTTTACATCTGGATTTTTATAAAGCAAACCAGCCTCTTCATCATTTCCTAACTTTAGTAAGGAACAATCTTTACCAAGAAATGCACAATTAGCATCTGATTTTGTAATAGCCACTTTTTGGGTGGTTGAACAAGCACTTAATAAGGCCAAGCAAGATCCCATCAGTAAAGATGTTATCAACAGCTTATTTAAAAATCTTATAGATTTTAAGTTTTCTCTCATTATCTTCTCCTAAATTATAAACATGCCACTATATCGATTAACTTAAATAATCCCAATAAAATACTGTATTTTAGTTTTTTTAATAGAAAACAAAACTACAATTCTAACAGCATGTTACTCAACATAACTAAGTCTATGATCTGTTAGTTATTTAACAACCCCCTAGGTATCTATTACTAATAAGGAAACTGTATGAGTATTCTTAAACTATTTCTTACATCCGTATTGTTTGTTTCTTCTGAAATAGCTTGTGCTGACTATGAAAACACCTTAAAAAAAGCAAAACAAGGCGATGCAACTGCACAAAATTACCTAGGCACTATTTATCAGCTTGGCGAAGGTCTCGAGCAAGATAATGCAGAAGCCGTTAAATGGTTTCGATTATCGGCGGCACAAGGCTATGCAAAGGCACAAGATAATCTTGGCTATATGTATGATTTAGGTGAGTCGGTAACTCAAAACGATATCCGAGCCTATATGTGGAAGTATCTTGC
>CAJAHC010000667.1 GCA_903939355.1 uncultured Methylococcaceae bacterium
TCCAACTCAGAGTAGGGAGTATGCAGATATCTGGGTAATTGATTTCGGCTTGTCGGTAACTGCCTTTGGCTATAAAGAATTCTTTTAAACAGGTTAATAATGGTTGAGTTGATAAAAAACCGGTTTGTAATTGTTCGAGAAACCCGAAGGGTGTAACCAGGTTTTTTATAATAGCATCTGACTGTGTTATTGCACCCAAATAGTTAAAATAATCAGCCTCTTTAATTCGGTGTAGGCACTGCGTTAATTCGTTATCGCTATTAAATAATCTCAGCATTGGCTTTTCTACATAAAAAGTTTGCTGAAAAATAGTGTCCAACTGAGCGTAACACTGTTTGGCAGTGGGTAATAAATCGTCTACATTTGTTGATTTTACGAAACGTATGCCGGTAACTGGATTGATCAAGCCTGCAGCAATTTGAGAGGCATTTTCTTTGCCATTGTCAACAATGATGACGTTGCAACCACGATTTATCAATTCCCATGCCAGGAGACTGCCTGCCAATCCTTGGCCAATAATTAAAAAATCGATAGTCATTAGGTGGGTTAGTTATCGTATATTTTGAAAGCGATCAGGGAAGAAATAATCGGTAAGTTTGATGATTGTAATGTGAACCCCCGGTTAGTGTTAGAAATAAGCGTCTCTTATCCTTAGCAACAACGCTTAATGCCGTTCCATTTACCCTCTTGCCATTGCTTGAAAAATTCAGCCTTGCTTAAAGGGACATGGCAGATTGTTTCATCCTTGTTTTGATGATGTCGCGCATAATATTTAAGGTATTGTTCGTAAGCATCATCACCCGATAATCTCCGTATTAATCGCCAGAATGTTTTGATTTTAGTCGTCATTAATCTCTAACCCAATCTTCAACTAAACGGCTTGGAATATGTGCCGACTCGGTTAAGGGTAAAACCGGTTTTCCTGATAGATATCGAGAACAAACTCGTAGCATGTCAAAAATAATTAACCAGAGTAAGCCAACAAAAAACAGGGTAAGCCAAGCATCTAAATGTAGATTGAAAATTAATTGTGGAGCAATAGAAGCCTTTGCATCCGGTAAAGAGCCACTCGCAAGCTTTTCAGCTAAATCATTGGCAGCAGAAAAGAATCCTATGCGGATATCTGGGCTGGTAATTTTCTCCCATGCTGCAGTGGTCGTAATGATGACTAACCATGCAAGTGGAAAACCCGTCACCCAAGCGAATTTTAATTTGCCTGATTTGATCAGAATTCCAGTTGCCACGCATAATGCAATAGCCGCGAGCATTTGATTAGCTATTCCAAACAAGGGCCATAGGATATTGACCCCCCCATTTGGGTCAATCACACCGATGTAAAGAAAATAACCCCAGCCTGAAACCACCACTGCACTGGTGAAAACAACAGAAGGTATCCATGAAGTTTCGCCCATTTTAGGCCAAAAATTACCGAGTATGTCTTGTAACATAAAACGACCCACGCGCGTTCCAGCATCGAGGGTAGTAAGAATGAATATGGCTTCAAACATAATGGCAAAGTGATACCATAAAGCCAGCAAATGCTCACCAAAAGCACTGCCAAAAATACTTGCCATACCTACCGCTAATGAAGGTGCCCCACCGGTACGTGCAAATAAAGTCGCTTCACCCATTTCATGGGCAAGATAGTGCATTTGTTCGACGGTAACGGGATAGCCCCAAGAGGATATTTTGGCAACTGCTTCAGCAGCTTCTGCGCCCACCACGCCTGCTGAACTGTTAATGGCAAAAAACACCCCGGGATCAAGCACAGTAGCCGCTATCATAGCCATGATGGCAACAAATGATTCAAGTAGCATACAACCATAACCGATCATCTGAATATCACGCTCATTACTCAGTAGCTTTGGTGTGGTGCCTGATGCAATTAGAGCATGAAATCCGGATATGGCTCCGCAAGCGATGGTAATAAAAACAAACGGGAATAATTTGCCGCCAAAAATAGGTCCGCTACCATCAATAAACGGGGTTACAGCCGGCATTTTTATGTGCGGTTGCAGCATAATAATAGCAACTGCCAGCAGGGTAATGGTACCTAGCTTCATGTAAGTTGAAAGATAGTCACGTGGAGCCAATAGCAACCAGACCGGCAAGACAGCAGCGGCAAAACCATAAGCCATTACCCACCAGGCAAGGGTTAAGCCCTTGTGATCAAATAACAAGCGCAAGGATTCATGCGCGTCAATAAAACGTCCACCTACAACTGACAGTAATAATAAAATAACGCCAATAGCGGATGCCTCAAGCACTTGACCGGGACGAATATAGCGCATATAGATGCCGACAAACATGGCAACAGGAATAGTCGCTGATACAGTAAATGTCGCCCATGGACTGTGCTTCATGGCATTAACTACCACCAAACCCAGTACCGCAATCAGGATGATCATAATGCTAAATGTACCAATTAATGCAGCTGTTCCACCTAAGGCACCTAATTCTTCGCGAGCCATTTGTCCCAAACTTTTAGCGTCCCGTCGGGTAGACAAAAACAAAGTCACCATGTCTTGTACACAACCACCTAATACAGCACCAAATAATATCCATAATGTACCGGGCAGATAACCAAACTGTGCTGCCAGCGTTGGGCCTACTAAAGGTCCTGGTCCAGCGATGGCTGCGAAGTGGTGTCCGAATACTATCCATTTATGAGTCGGGGTAAAATCACGGCCATCATCAAAGCGTTCAGCTGGCGTGGCGCGTGTCTCATCCAGTATTAAAACATTAGCGGCAATCCACGTTGCGTAGAATCGATAGGCTAATGAATACACACAAAGTGCAGCAGCTATGAACCAAAGTGCATTAATATTTTCCCCGCGATTGAGAGCAATGCCGCCGACTGCTGAGGCACCCAGTACGGCAATAAGAATCCAAAGGGTGTTTTTTAAGGTTTTATTCATAATTTAAGTTAATTAATTGTTTTTTAACCTGGCTCACAGTATTAGTCATTTGTTCTGCCGTGTAAGGGATGGCGGTATATTTCCCCCAAACTGGCGCAGGCCATGCTTTATCGGCATGATAACGAACAATATGATGAATGTGTAACTGTGGAATCAAGTTACCTATTGCCGCAATATTTATTTTATCGGCCTTAAACAGTGCCGCCAAGTTTTCTGCAAGATAGTTGGATTCCTCTGATAGCGTAAAGCGCTCCGAGTTGCTGAGTTGATAAATTTCTTTTATTTCATTTTTCTCTGGAACAAGGATAAACCAAGGGTACTGGCTATCATCCATCATTAATAATTGGCATAATTCAAAACGACCAATGCGGATGCAGTCTTGCTGTAAACGAGGATGCAATTGAAATAATGTCGACATAATGGTTATCAATATAAAAAACAAGGCTAGAAAGCAGTTAAATAATTCAGCGTAATTTATCTTCTGCTTTAAAATATAACAACTATAAACGAGAGAATATTTTCATGTCAGCACACATTATTGGATCTCAGGACATTTCAGATGAAGGTAAGTTGACAGTCTCATTCAGGGTGTTGCTCAGCCTGTATGCCATAATTCCAGTTTGCTTTCTTTTACAAATGGCTGATGTTTGGTTTTGGCATGGCTATTTAAGAGAAAGTTTACCAACCAAGCCCACGCATTTTTTATTATTTCAAATTTTGTTCGGGACGCCACATATACTGGCCAGTACGTTTGTATTGTTAGGTAGCGTGGAATATATGAAACGCTATCAGCGTAATCTTATTATAGTGACCGCTGCCATTGCGCTTATATTTGGAATAGGTAGTTTATTTATTCCTTATCAAGTCTTTTATGTATTTGTGGCCGCATGGACAGTATATCATGTACTTAAGCAACAACATGGTGTCGCACGAGGTATTTGCCGCCTGCCAAGCTGGGCATTTTATCTTTTATTAGGGTTAAGTGTTGCGGCTGGTTTATTGATTTATATTGGTATTTTCCTTAAAAACA
>CAJAHC010000668.1 GCA_903939355.1 uncultured Methylococcaceae bacterium
AAAAACAATTACGCAAAGGCTTATCATTAATCCCAAATGCAGCCGATTTAAATCATGCACTGGGGTTGCTGCTGGTACGTAAGGGAGATAAAAAGACAGCTTTACAGGAGTTTGCCAAGGCCAGCAAGCTCGCACCAGATGATGCCCGCTACGCTTATGTTTATGGTATTGCTCTAAATTCTATAGGCAAGCAACGTGAAGCATTGTCCGCATTGAAAGCCGCAGATACGCGCAATCCAAATAACCTTCAGCTACTCAGTGCATTGATTTCGATACTACGCGAGTCAGGTGATAACAAAGCGGCGCTTGTGTACGCGCGAAAAATTTCAGAAGCACTACCAGACACTTTAGAAATAAAGCAGTTGCTAGTGGAATTGGAGCGTGCAAAGTGATTTCTTTTGAAAAAAGAACTTAGCTTGGAAGCTATTACCCTAGATGGATGCACTTCCCTGCGTCCTCAGGACTGCATGTCATCGAGTCAGAACAATTGCAAGGTGCAAGATGAATTTTACAACAGTTTAACACCCATAAACTCAAGATCGTTAGATTAACCCATAGATAACACTATGAATCAACTATGCTCTATAAATCATCAAGCTATCGCAATATTTTATGTTTGTTATTTTTAGATTTTGCAAGCGTTGCCAATGCCAGTTATCCATTACCCTACTGGAACAATGGGGGCAAGCAAATCCGCCATTGTGCAGTTTGTCAAAAGCAAGCGATACGCGATGGAGGCTTGCAAGTTCATATTGAGAGTTGATTATCAAGACGAAGAAAGTTACCTAACTAATTCTGCAGGTCGAGTTAGGCAATACCCTTAACCCGACATTTATGCTTCGATGTATCGGGTCTCAATTAACGTTTAACAACAAAAGGAAACTATTCATGAAATCAAAACCGCTCGTTGTTTTAACCGTGACTACTTTGTGCTGTATGGCTACGCTAACAAACGCCACGCCAAAACCACCATCAACCGCGCCTGTTTCACTTAACCGCTCAAAGCTACCCATTAAAGAACCCACTTATCCTGCAATTACTATACTGGATGCACGCAAGGCAAAAGCTCCACCTCGGTTTCAGGTAAAAGCCCCAGAGGGTGCGCCCAATGTAATGGTGATTTTAATTGATGACCAAGGCTTCGGAGTAGCTAGTGCGTTTGGTGGCCCCGTTAAAGAACCGGTACTCGATCGTTTGGCAAGTGAAGGCTTGCGCTTTAATAATTTTAATACCACAGCCTTGTGTTCACCAACACGCACAGCCTTACTCACTGGTTATAACCATCACAGTAACAATATGGGCAGTATCGCTGAAGCTGCCACCTCCTTTCCTGGTAATACAGGGGTGCGTCCTCAAACCATTACCCCGATGGCAGAGGTATTGCGTCAAAATGGCTATAGCACAGCAGCTTTTGGTAAGTATCACGAAACACCCCCTTGGGAAGTGTCGGTATCAGGTGGTTATGACCGTTGGCCCACGCATTCAGGCTTTGATAAATTCTACGGTTTCATTGGCGGCGAAACTAATCAGTGGGCTCCAACCATTTATGATGGGGTAACGCGCGTTGAAACGCCTAGAACGCCTAATTATCACTTCACCACCGATATGACCAATCAGGCGATTAGCTGGATTCAGGCGCAACACACTTTAACACCTGATAAACCGTTCTTTACTTATTTTGCCACGGGTGCAACTCATGCTCCACATCACGCGCCCAAGGAGTGGATAGAAAAGTACAAAGGCAAGTTTGCTATGGGCTGGGACAAACTGCGTGAACAAACGCTGGCAAAGCAAATTGAATTAGGCATTGTACCCAAAGGCACGAAACTCGCGCCAAAACCCGAAGCCATCAAAGACTGGGAGTCTTTATCTGCGCAAGAAAAGGAATTGTTTGCGCATGAAATGGAAGTGTTTGCGGGCTTTGCTGAATTTACCGACCATGAAGTAGGCAGGTTGCTGGATTCCTTGAAAGACATGGGTGTACTAGACAACACGCTGGTTTTTTACATTGTTGGCGACAACGGTTCAAGTGCCGAAGGGAATATGACGGGGCTGTTTAATGAAACAGCTGCGTTAAATGGTATTCGTGAAAACTTTGATGATGTTTATAAAAATATGGATAAATTGGGTGGCCCGTTAACCTATCCGCATTATGCCGCTGGTTGGGCAGTTGCAGGCGACGCGCCGTTCAGTTACACCAAACAAGTTGCTTCCGATTTTGGTGGTACGCGCAATGGTGTGGTGGTGTATTGGCCTAAGGGTATTCAAGCAAAAAATGAAATACGCACTCAGTTTAGCCATGCGATAGACATTGCCCCCACGGTTTATGACGCGGTTAAAATACCCGCGCCTAAAGTAGTCAATGGCATAGTCCAAAGACCGATTGAAGGCACGAGTATGTTGTATTCCTTTGATGGTGCCAAAACACCAACTAAACACACCACCCAATATTTTGAAATGTTTGGTAATCGTGCTATCTATCAAGATGGCTGGGTAGCGCGTACTATTCATAGAGAGGCATGGGAATTTCAGCCCCGCACCAGCTTGGATAAAGATGTCTGGCAATTATTCAATGTCAACGAAGACTTCAGTGAAGCCAATGATTTAGCAGCAACGAATCCAAAAAAGCTACAAGAATTACAGAAAGTGTTTTTGAAGGAAGCCGTCAAATACAACGTATTGCCAATTGATGATCGCTCTCTTGAACGGCTTAATCCAGAAATAGCGGGTAGACCTGATTTGATGGGAACACGCACCTCTTTAACGTTGTATGATGGTATGAACGTCAACGAAAGCGCGGCACTTAATACCAAAAATCACTCTTACACTGTCACCGCCGATGTCGATTTAGCCGATGCTTCTAGCAATGGCGTGATTATTTCTCAGGGTGGGCGTTTTGGTGGTTGGTCGCTATATATGAAAGATGGCATCGCTCATCATCAGTATAACTATTTAGGCTTAGAGCGCAGCAATGTCGCCGCTACCAAAGCGTTGACAGCGGGTCATCATGTCATTAAATACGAATTTTCTATCGATGAAGCCAAAGCAGGTGCAGGTGGCACAGCCGTGTTATCTGTCGATGGTGAAAAAGTAGCCGAGGGTAAAATCCCAAAAACCCATCCCTATTTGCAATCAATGGATGAAGGTATTAACGTCGGTGCTGACCACGAAACCCCTGTATCAGAAGACTATAAAGAAGGTGATAATAAATTCACGGGCAAGATTCAGAAAGTAACGATTGAAAATTTGCCTGCAAAAAAATAGTCAAGTCAAGCAGCTCTGCTTAGGTAATAGCCATAACCCGATATTTTAGCTTCGATGTGTCGGGTTTTACTCTATTGCTAACCCAACTCCGACTACGACACATAATAACCGAAGACAATAGCCGATAAAGATAGATAGCCAAATAATCAGAAAGATAGAGGCACTGGGGGTAATAGGTTAGCTCACTAATCGAAACTAATATCCTCGAAATAAATACTTATTACTATCAAACTGAAATGGAAAGTTGGAATCATAACTTTAAAGTCGAAGCGATTCATGGTGAACGATTTTTGACACGTTCAGATACAAAATACCAAGTATTCCATAATATTGAAGTGTATTACAATCACAAACGGCGGCATTCCACATTGAGCTATGTTAGTCCAGAAAATTTTGAAGCTAAAAAAGTCGCTTAGCTATGTGTCCGTGAATGCAGGCAAGATCAAGTTGATAATGCTGATAGAGAGGTACAAAAGGGCGGATTATATGAACTGATAAACTAGTTTCTCAGAGATGAACTTTAAAACGAAATATAGCGAATTTGGTGATTATAATCAAATTATACTTAGAGGTCCTAATAGATCTATCTAAGTAAGTAACCTTAATTTGATTCAGTAAAATAATTCCGAAATAACTCATGCATGTATTAAATCTTTGAGCAGAGCAAAAAGATATCGACATCACCCTAAAAAGGGATTTGAAAAAAGAGATGTAAAAACAGACGCAAACACGTCTGTTTTTACTGGGAAACCGTGGCCTATAGGGGTTCACGGCGGACTAAAAGCCCCCCAAAATGAGCGCACCTCAAACTTGTCCGGCAGGTTTATTTTTGTTGATATTAGTTTTAATAGGTTTGTTAATATCAGTTTTATCCTGCATTTCATAAGTAGTTTTAACGGAATCAATATCTTCTTTCGGTGGTCGAGCATCATTGCCCCCCATTAAGTCATCGATTTGATCTTTATCTATGGTTTCCCATTTCATCAAAGCATCAGCCATTTTGTGGAGAATGCTAATATTTTCCTGCAAAATGGTTTCAGCACGTTGATAATTAGTATCTATTACAATACGAATCTCTTCATCAATGTGGTGAGCTACAGTACTGGATACTTTACTACCTTGCGATCCAGGATAACCCATGAAAGGTTGACCAGTCTCTTCACCATAAACCAAAGGACCAAGCTTGTCTGAAAAGCCCCAACGGGTGACCATATTACGAGCTAATTCAGTTGCACGTTCAATATCGTTAGATGCTCCTGTAGTCACACGATCGCCGCCATAAATCATTAGTTCTGCAATTCTGCCTCCAAATAAACTGGCAATTTGGCTTTCAAGCTTACGTTTACTGGCACTGTATTGATCCCTTTCAGGTAAAAACATAGTTATACCCAATGCTCTACCCCGAGGCATAATACTCACCTTATAAACTGGGTCATGATCAGGTGACGATTGGCCTACAATACAATGCCCTGCTTCATGATAAGCCGTTAACAACTTATCATCTTCAGTCATAACCATTGTGTGCTTCTCTGCACCCATTAATATCTTGTCTTTGGCTTTTTCAAGATCACTCATATGAACTTGAAGTTTATTTGATCTTGCCGCAAACAAAGCAGCTTCGTTTACTATGTTAGCTAGTTCTGCTCCTGAAAATCCTGGTGTACCTCTAGCAATATCCTTCAATTTAACATCGTCAGAAGCGGGTACCTTTTTAATATGTACATTCAAAATTTGTTCGCGACCACGTACATCAGGCAAACCGACATTCACTTGGCGATCGAAACGGCCTGGTCTTAACAAAGCTTTATCAAGCACATCCGCTCTGTTAGTGGCAGCAATAACAATTACACCTTCATTGCCAGTAAAACCATCCATTTCTACAAGTAATTGATTAAGCGTTTGTTCGCGTTCATCATTACCGCCACCCATTCCAGCACCACCTCTTTGGCGGCCGACAGCATCAATTTCATCTATGAATATGATGCAAGGAGAATGAGCCTTAGCTTGGGTAAACATATCTCTAACCCTAGATGCGCCTACACCAACATACATTTCAACAAAATCAGAACCAGATACAGTAAAGAATTTTACGCCCGCCTCTCCAGCAATTGCTCTTGCTATTAGCGTCTTGCCTGTTCCTGGAGGGCCTACCATTAATATACCGCGTGGTATTTGGCCGCCTAATTTCTGAAATTTTTGTGGATCTGCTAAGAAATCTACTAATTCAGCAACATCTTCCTTGGCCTCTTCGCACCCTGCTACATCCGCAAATGTAGCCGTCAACTTATCTTCTTCAAGTAGCTTGGCTTTGCTTTTACCAAAAGCATTGCCACCCATTCCACCACCTTGAGTTTTACGCATATAGATTATCCAAACTGCTATCAATAACAGCATCGGAAACCATGAAATGAACATTTGCATGAACAACGATTGTTGTGCAGGTGGCTTAGTTCTAACTTGCACACCGGCACTTAAGAGATCGTCAATCAAATGCGGGTCATTCGGATTGTATGTTTCGAAGTTTTGACCGTCTGCAGTACGAAGCTTAATGGTTTGCCCCGTCATTTCGACCCTTTCAACTAATTTATTTTTAACCTTAACAATAAACTCAGAATAAGGTAAAGACTCATCAATGGCTGGCGTACTATTGACACGATTATATATAAGAAATGCACCGGTCAGAACAACACTCCAAAGGAGCCCGTTTATTATGTATTTTTTCATGGTTCAATCCCCTGACACTTAAATTAAGGCCAATATTTAACGTTACTATTACTGACGGTCGAACCAACAAGAATTGTAAGTAACTCACCCTGTTAGTAGTCTATCATTTCGTTTTACAATTCCTACCCCTAAAGTAGGATTCAATATTAACTATCTTTAACTTGTTTGTACATTATAAAAATATAGCGAGTTGCTCACCGAAACTGCGTTTAATTTTATCAAGCGCAATCACCTGAATTTGTCTCACTCGTTCTCTGGTTAAATTAAGCTCTACGCCAATTTCCTGCAGAGTCATTGCATTATCTGTATTAACACCGAAATGACAACAAATTACTTTGGCTTCTCTAGGATTAAGTATTGTTATTGCCTTTAGTATTAGATTTTCAAGATCATTTTGAGCTATCTTCATAAAGGAACTTGTATAAACTTGCTGTTCAAGAAAATCAATAGGAGAAAAGGTATTTTCTCCATCTTCACTTGATAAATCTAATGGCATAGCCGTTTGTGAAATAGTCAAAATGGTATTTACATTATCTTGCGACATTTTTAGGTGTTCAGCCAACTCTTCCATAGTTGGGTCCTTGCCTTTTTGTGCACTAAGTTGCTCTTTTGACCGAAATACTTTATTAATGTTTGCAACTTGTCCACAAGGCACACGAACCACTCTTTCGCAGCGCGATAAGGATCTTGATATAGCTTGTCTAATCCAATAACCAGCATATGTAGAAAATTGAAAGCCCAATTGATGATCAAATTTATCAACCGCTTTTAACAAACCAGTCTGACCTTCTTGCACGAGATCATCAAAATCTAAAAAATTACTTTTATATTGATTTGCTATGAATAATACTAATCTAGAATTAGCAGAAGCAATCTGTTGCCTTAAGCATAACCAGCGATTTTCTGAATAAATAACTTCTGAAAATAATGTTTGCATCTCACAACTGGACAAAAACAAAAACTGCTCATCGTATGCTGACAATAAATCAGGTAATTTAGTATCTTTAGTGCTAATACGCTGATTAACTCCTTCCAAACGTTTGAGAATTAAATCATCTTCTTTTATACCACCAAACATACTAGGTTGATAACAAAGCTCTCTATATTTATAGCCATATACGATAACATCAATTATTTTTGTCAAATCTGTAAAACAAAAGGGAAATAACATAAGTTCTGTTATTAGGTTTTGCTTATATTTGGCAAAAGAAGCATCAGCGGATGATTTACTGCTGAGCGAATCGAAACATTTCCTGATCCCTACCAAAGCATTCGATAATTCTGAATCCTGCGTTCCATCATCATCCTGCTCGACAACACAGCACTTTTGTTCATAATGATTTAACAACCACAATCCAGTAACTGGAAATTGACTTAATAAGCTTATAAGTTTTGATTTTTCATCTTTTAATTTACAAGCGATATAAAAATTACTATTTTCTGGATACTCATAGCAACTCGAACTCCCAGCAGATAACTGACTCTTGGACGTTCTATCTTCGGCAATAAAGCCTGATTCTTGTTTTGATAACTCTGTATTCAAATAAGCCATAACACCTAATCCTCACAACGAGAGGGATTTCAATATTTAAAGCAGTGGATAATTAAAATAAATTATTTATATCAACTACTTAGTTTCTTTTTTAAAATAATATAATCAAAAATAACTTCATCAAAAACACATTTTTTATTAACAGTATGTTGACTAATCATTTCACAAAAAGATACCAATTACAATAAGTATTGTCAAGATATAGTTTGACAAATACTTGGACAAAACTCTTAGTTAATTATACAAGCATTAAAGCCCGTGATTACAATTGATTCTGACGCCTTATAATCCTGAAATTAGAGTTTACCCACTAGATAGTTATAGGCATGGACAAGAAAGTATTGTCCAACTTTGAGACCATTTATTGAAGAGTTGGTTCAAATGAAATACTTTAACAACTAGCTTAGTTAGTTGTTAAAGTAAGAAGGAGGCGTTTTAAGCAAACAGCGTTCGATAGGATGGGTTACTTATTTTGCAGGAACAAGCTCAAATATAATTAATTCAGCGGGAGTTTCATTTATATTTTCAACCGACATTAAATCTCCTGACTCCCAAAACACATCACCTGAAGAGTAGGTATTAGCCTTACCACCCTCTATAACTTTAAGCGACCCTTTTACAACATAACGCGGACCTGGCCCTTCATGAGTATGCCACGGTGTTTTAAAAGCAGGAGGGAATACAACTCGTATAACTTTCGTATTTACTGCATTATTCGGTAATACAATATTTTTTTCCAATAAGACTGACTTATTGAAATGATGGCTTTCTTGAGCTAAAACAATTTTTCCATTGATAAACAGTCCGATGATAATCATCGCCAAGACTTTAAGTGGAATGATGGATATTAATTTAAGCATTTTTACTGTCCTCTCGATTAAAAAATTAGATTTTATGCGATTTATTATAATCTTTTTTACTCCTATAGCTTTATTTAGCAGGCTATTTGAATATAGTACCCCCCCCCTAAATCAGTCAATAGCGCTAACGTACACCTGAAATATAAAACTCCTTAGCAAGCGCAGGTCTGCTTATCTATTTATAAGATATATATATCTATTTTAATCATTTTATTAATTGCAAAATACATACTAAGATAATTTACAAATGTGGGAAACCACACTTAACTGCCAACAACTTAATATAAGGGATTATTTAAGTTAATACTCCTACCAACAGGGATGTTTTTATGGCGAGTATCATGCTCGCTTTTTTTCGCCACCCACTCTACCACTCATATTAGTGAATAATTGCGAATTAGAGAAATATTATGCCTATACAAGAACTAGTTGAATACTTTAACGATCGACTCGAACGTGAACATCAATCTCGCTTTCGACCTTTTATTTTAAAAGAAGGAAAAGCCATTGGACTTTTTGGACCTATTCGAATAGAGAGTATATTTTCACCGCTACGTCTGACATTAAAACCTGAAGTTATTGTCGGCCATACAGCTCATATCAGTGTCTCACCCAACAAAATATCCCCTTTATATACAAACGAAATTGAAACGTTGTTAGCCGATAATAGTGGACCTGCAGGGGATTTTGACTCCATTATCAATTTCGATCGCTTATCACGCACTTTACATATGCTAAATTACTTAGTGTTGGCACACTTACAAGGCGTCTTATTTTTAGAAGTTGACCCTCGACATATTTTAGGCATTAAACTAGATCATGGCGCTTACTTTGAAGATGTGATTAGACAATGTGGATTAGAAACAAAAAATGTCGCCATAGTCTTAGCAGTAAACAGTCAATATGCCCCTTATCATAAAGAACTGATAAATGGCCTGAGTAACTATAAACACAGAGGCTATCAAATTGCCCTTAAGCTGGATTATCTGAGTCAAAAAACGGAGGCATCTGATTTAATAAGAAAGGTATCTCCAAATTATGTCAGCCTATCAGCACAGAATATGGAAGACCAAGACCATGACCATAACTTATTGACAAGATTAACCCAATTTACAGCGCTAGTAGAGTTATCAGGTGGGCAAAGCATCTTGCATCAGATAAATGACAAAAAATCTGATTCACTAGCACGAAATACGCATTTTAATGTTGTCGAGGGAGATTATTACAAAACAATTCCACTAGATTATTTTAGTCATTCACCACTTGATCAGTATGGTTTGGAGGTCAGTTATTTGTAAATCTGCAGGTAGAATTCTTTAATGACTAACTCATAAGGTTACTCTGCTATCTTAATTGAACAATAAATCATTTGTATTCATTAGTGTTGCCTTGTGGTCAATGCAATACTTATCGTATAGTGCTAAAGTTATTGCATTTGAGTCACCCCTATCGACAATTTGGAACTACATCATGCGCATCGGATTACCTAAAGAAATTAAAGATAATGAAAGTCGTGTAGGAATGACACCTGGCGCAGTTAAGGCCTTGACCAAACGAGGCCATAAGGTGCTTGTAGAAAAGAGTGCCGGAGTTGAAAGTTCAATTTCAGATGAGGAATATCAAGCTGCTGGCGCTGATATTGTTCCTTATGCTGAGGATGCATGGTCTGCAGACATGGTTGTTAAAGTTAAAGAACCCATTGCTACTGAATATAACTATTTACGCCAGGACTTAATCCTTTTTACTTATTTACATCTGGCTTCTGACAAGCCACTCACCGAAGCACTGTTAGCAAGTGGTACAACGGGTATCGCGTATGAAACCGTTCAAACTGCTAATGGTCAGCTACCTTTATTAACGCCAATGAGTGAAGTAGCAGGACGAATGGCAACGCAAGTGGGCGCCACCTATTTGCAAAAATCTCATGGAGGAAGAGGCGTGTTAATGGGAGGCGTTCCAGGTGTTGCTCCTGCAAATGTCGTCATATTAGGAGCCGGTATTGTCGGTACCAATGCAGCAAGGGTAGCGGTTGGTTTAGGCGCACATGTCACAGTATTAGATATTAGTCATGACCGCCTAAAATATCTGGATGATATTTATAGGGGGCATTTACAAACGCGTATCAGTGATGAATATAATATCGAGGATGTGATATGCGAAGCTGATTTGGTTATTGGTGCCGTATTAATCCCGGGCGGACGCGCACCTTGGTTGATTACCCGCAACATGTTACCTACCATGCGAAAAGGCTCTGTTATTGTTGATGTAGCAGTTGATCAGGGAGGGTGTGTAGAGACTACTCGAGCGACAACCCATAGTAACCCGACTTTTGAAATTGATGGTGTAGTACATTATTGTGTCGCCAACATGCCTGGCGCAGTGCCGCGGACCAGTACTTTTGCTCTTAATAACCAAACCGCCGTCTATACGCTACATTTAGCTAACGAAGGACTCGATGCAGTACGTAAAGATACTGCCTTACAACTTGGGCTTAACACCTATCAGGGTGCAATAACACATCCAGCTGTAGCTGAGGCTTTTGTTTTAAATTATAGCAATCCGTTATCAGCCTTAGCTTAAGGGTATTTTGATAGCTAGATCATAGATAAAAATATGTAGCATCGATTAGTCCTGATAATCAGCCAATTAATAGCATCGAATTCTGTTGGGCATGAACAATTATGTTTGGTATTCGATATTATCGATTTATAAGCTAGTAACCTCTAATAATAGCGTTTGATTAAAATAATTATGCCCTTAAGGTATAAGCAAACTCAGTAAACTACTGGTAGTTTTCGATAGGCAATGGGTCATAGATATTTTTCTTAATAAGAACTTAATATATTTCTGTTCTAATCATTAATGTCAATTCTGTAATGAGGAGATGATCATGTTAAATGAACTTAATTCGTCAATAACTTTACTTGAATACTATCTTACTTGGTTAATAAAGCTATCGTCAGGAAGCCTAGCATCCTACATCCTGATTATGTTTTTTATGCTCTTGGTCGTTTTAGAGCTTAATTCTCCTAGAGAGAAGCTGAGCATAACTCAGGCACAGTCATCTTATCAGGCGAATATCAAACTATTTGTTTTTAATAACATAGTCATTTCGCTATTGTCTATTCCCTCGCTGCTGTTGTTAGCTAGCCATTATGCAGATAAGGGCTTACTCAGCACGATTTCAAACCCCATAGAGAAGGCCTTCATTTCATTCTTAGCGATGGATTTGATGCTGTATTGCCTGCATAAAGCCTGTCACCACTTTGATTGCTTATGGATGCTGCACAAAGTGCATCACAACGATCCTTATTTAAATGTAACTACGGCTTTCCGGCTGCATTTCTTGGAAATAGTGCTCATCACTGGTATGAAAGCGTTACTAGTACTGGTGTTAGGAATAGAAAAAACATGGCTACTTGCAAACGAGGCCGTAATTGCTTTTTTTATCATGCCGCATCACAGCAATATTGTATTGCTAGCTGAACAATTATTAGGCTGGCTCATCATCACTCCTTATTTAAATCGCGCGCACCATTCAACTTTACGTAATGAACATGACCGTAATTATGGTGCTGTATTGTCATTATGGGATCGCTTATTTGGAACACTAACTGAGCTCACACCTAAGGAAGTCGGTGTACAAGGCTATGTGTCGCAAGATTTTATCGACCTGATAAGCTGCGGCTTGACAATCAGAGACAAAAAATCACCCTGTCAAACTGCCAATCTGGATCAAATGATTGCTGAAGCCGCTTATTACAAAGCTGAAAAGCGTGGCTTTTATCCAGGCCATGACCTTCAAGATTGGTTAGATGCAAAAAGAGAAATGATCGGCTAGATTTATCGCCAGGAACAAGTAATAAAATAGACTGAATTTAAATTACTCAATTAGTTGCCCGGACTACCAAAATCAGCAATTTTTTGCTGTTGAAGTACGCCTTGGTACTTATTATAAGTCTCTTCACTACCCCAATAAAAACAATCACAGTCCTCAATATCAACAAATATATAATAAGTCCCACTCTTTAATTTATCATCATCAGTCAAAATATTTAGATGAGAAAGTGTATCAGGCGTGTTTGCCAGTTTAATAAGGTCTTCCTGTTTGAACGTCTTAAGATAGGCTAAATTTTCAGGGCCACTGGAGAATATCTGCTTAAAACCTGCTTGCACTAATAGGATTTCTTTATCTTGAACCTGCTCTTTTTTAAGAAAAGCACAGGCCGAGAAAAGTCCGCTAACCATAGCGATACTCAAAACGGTTGCAATTTGTTTAGTCCTTCCTTTTGTTGCAGTGTTCATCACTTACTACCTCGATGTTGTCAGAAATGTTAAAAAGTTATAATTAGTGAAACCAATGTGCTTGGCGTATAGTTAAATTTACCCTGTCACCTCTAGTCAAATCCAGTTCTTTAAATTTGTCATTAGGTAACTCAGCAAATACTGAAGCATCCGATGAGCCATTAACATTATTTTTGACTAATTCGATTCGGATAAGCGCTCCCAAATGTTGCCAATCTTTAAGGGTGGCGAGAGCTTTAGCAGTGTCTATTGATTTCTTAATGATGATGTCATGGGGGCGGACATGGGCAATTTTCTCTCCCTGCTTAGGCGTTAACAAACCGGCTGTTTGCAACCAGTCGGCATCATGCTCATCCAAATCAAAAACATTAGTTTGTCCTATAAAACGCGACACAAATGCATTGGCCGGATGGTCATAGATTTGACTGGGCGTACCTTGTTGTTCAATACGGCCATGATTTAAAACAACTACTTGACTAGCAACCTCCATAGCTTCTTCCTGATCATGCGTAACAAAGATGCTGGTTACATTCAATTCATGATGCAGATTTCGTAACCATTGCCGTAAATCTTTACGAACACTGGCATCAAGCGCGCCAAAAGGCTCATCCAACAATAAGACTGAAGGTTCTACGGCCAAAGCTCTAGCCAAGGCAATACGTTGTCGCTGACCGCCAGACAACTGATCAGGATAGCGGTTATGTAACCAATCGAGTTGTACCAATTCAAGCAAGGCATGAACTTTTTTACTAATAACCTCATTACTGGGTCTGATATTACGTGGTTTAACTCTTAAGCCAAAAGCAACATTTTCAAAGACAGTCATATGACGAAAAAGTGCATAGTGTTGAAAAACAAAACCTATGCCACGGTCACTGACATTTTGATCGGTTTTATCTTGTCCATTTATAACTACCTTACCTTTATCAGTACGCTCCAGTCCTGCAATGATACGTAATAGGGTTGTTTTACCACACCCCGAAGGACCCAACAAGGCGACCAGCTCACCTTCCGGAACCTCAAGATTAATATGGTTTAGTGCCGAAAAAGCGCCAAAATTTTTACTGATATCGAAAAGTGAAATGCCCATAATAAATTCTCAAAAATTAAATCATTAAACTAACTTATCTAACTAGGGCAATTAATTGCCCGATTATTGCTAGTCCATACAGTTAGTTATCGCTTAGCTTGCTTCCATTTCAAGACGGTTGTTAGAACCAATGTAACAATTGCTAATGCTGCCAGAATAGAGGCGCTGGCAAAAGCACCGACTACGTCATAGTCGTCATAACTGACTTCTACATGTAATGGTAGGGTATTAGTCATGCCTCTAATATGTCCAGACACTACGGAAACCGCCCCAAACTCCCCCATCGCTCTGGCGTTACAGAGTAAAACGCCATACAGCAATGCCCACTTGATATTAGGTAGGGTAATCGCGAAAAATGTTTTCCAGCCGCTTGCGCCTAAAGAGAGTGCGGCCTCTTCTTCCTGATTACCCATTTCCTGCATGAGTGGTATTAATTGTCTTGCGACAAAA
>CAJAHC010000669.1 GCA_903939355.1 uncultured Methylococcaceae bacterium
GAGACAATAGAAATCCCATTCAGCCATAGTCAGTTGAGGTATTTCGGCGAGCCGTCGACAACAACCATCAAAACCCCTACGACATGGCCAATCAAGATTATCTTCACTGATAGCTCTTACGCGATCATCGATATCTGAATGAAGATGATTAAGTAGATTAAGCGTCATAACAGGCGTTTAAAATTTTGCTTTGAAGAGTCGTCAGTCTTGCGAAAACAATAGTTAAATCTTACTAAAATTGTCTTACAAAAATGACCCGAAATATTTCAGGCATAAAAAAGCCCTAGATTTAACTCTAAGGCTTTCATTTATTTGGCTCCCCCGGACGGGCTCGAACAGCCGACTGGACTCTTAACTTACGATTGTAAGTCTGCTTTATAGACTCTTGAAATAATATCTCGGGAAAGAGGTTGACTCTCTTCTGCGGGAATCATAATCTCAATATAAGTGGCCCTTGTTTCCGAATTCAGTTGGGCAAACACTGCATCCAATTCACTAACAGTCGAAACTTTGGCAGTAAACCAATCCTTACAACCCATTGCTTCAGGAATTCTATGATAATCCCATTTAGCAATATCATCGTATACATGACCAACCTCACTCAAAACATCTTCAACACCATAAAGGCCATTATTTAATACGAAAATAATGGGGTTAATTTTATATCTACCCATTACTCCGATTTCTGTTGCGGTCAATTGATGCGCACCATCTCCTGTTACCAATACGGCCCGTCTATCAAGTGCTGCCAATGCGACACCTAAGGTTGCAGGTGTCGCCCAGCCAATTGAGCCCCAAAGGGTTTGTACTTGATAACCTACGCCATCCGGCAATTTAAATTTAGGTAAATGCAATATGCAACTACCTGTTTCAACTATAAGTATATCGCCAGATGTAAGAAATTTTTCAAGTCGGGGGTAAAAATTACTAGAGTCGGTTGGATCATTTGGCTTTCCGGAAAGGGGGGTGGAAAAAAAAAGTTGCGGGGGGATAGAAGTCTTGGTTAGAGGCGCCTCGTCTATTAATCCTTGCAACACATCACCTAAACATGTACCGCTAAATATTTCCACCCCCACTTTTACATAATGATCCCCAATAGTTATTATTCGATCATCATCCAAAGTGGTACTAATCAACCCTGTATTTAAATCTAGAAAAACTACACCGCCAACATCTAGGATAAGATCAGCACTTTCTACAATAGCTTTTACATTAGAGGGTGAAGAATAATCACCGTTATAAAGGCCAATATAGCCGGGGTGATCTTCAGATAATATCCCCTTATCCATAGGCATTGTTGCAAATTGAATATTAAACTTATCAATAAATAGTTTGAATTGCTCATCTTGACCATAACGTGTGATTAAAGCACTGGGTAACCCTACAATAGTTTTAGCCGAATTAATACGACTTAAGATTGCAGAAACAGCTGCCTTGACTTGTTCAGGCACACCCATAGTTCTCCTGATTTTATTTAAATGGACTCCCACGATTGGCGTTCCAATTACTGGCATCAGTGCAAGATCTTGGGGAATCGATATGTAAGCTGGTGCACTTTGACGCAAAGCTTCTCGAATTACGCGCTCCATTTCATCAATCGCATTTTCCGGCGTTAAATAAGCACTGACACAAGTAGTTGCGGCTGATAGCACGGTAAAATTACCATAAACTCCATCACCAAGTGAGTGATGGGTGATTAAATGTTGCTTCTGTATACGACTACTGGGAGCACCCACTAAATGAAAGATTGGTAGCCTATGAGCTTTAGCTCCCATCATTCCATTTAAAGCACTCAACTCGCCAACGCCATAAGTAGTTGTAAGAATAGCCGCACCCTTCAATCTCGCATAACCATCAGCTGCATATGCAGCATTTAACTCATTGGAGCAAACGATCCAATCTAATCCTGAAATATCCTCAATAGCATCATCAATTGGAAAAGAAAAGTCACCAGGCACTCCAAAAACCAAATCAATCCCTAATTGACTAAGACGAGTTAACGC
>CAJAHC010000670.1 GCA_903939355.1 uncultured Methylococcaceae bacterium
AATATCGTAACTGCCACAATAATTGCTAAAATACATAAAAGCGCAATCACACTCAAATTACCATCACGCGCCTGTTCAAACGTATGCGCAATCCCCGTTGGCAAACCCGACACAATACCCGCAAAGATAATCAAAGAAATACCATTGCCAATACCACGTTCCGTCATCTGCTCGCCTAACCACATCAAAAACAAAGTACCTGTAGTTAAGGTCATCACTGCCGTTACATAAAACATCGTACTATCTTGATAAACCAAACCTTCATTCACCAAGTAGCGTGCCATACCCATAGCCTGAAATATGGCTAAAATCAACGTACCATAACGCGTATATTGCACGATCTTGCGTTGACCGGCCGCGCCCTCTTTCTTAATATCTGCCAATTTAGGCCAAACTGCACTTAACAACTGTATAATGATCGATGCCGAAATATACGGCATGATTCCCAAGGCAAAAATTGTCAAACGCGACAATGAGCCCCCAGAAAACACATTAAACAAGCCCAATACCGTATTACTTTGGGATTGGAAAAACTGTGCTAACTTAGAAGTATCAATCCCTGGAACCGGAATATATGATCCCAAACGAAACACCAGCAATGATAACAAAATGAAAAAGATACGGCGGCGTAATTCCACCATACTCGCATTTTGAAAAAAAGACTGGCCTCTCAGCATTAATACCCATCCTAAAGTTTAAAACTATTCTTCTACCTTACCGCCAGCAGCTTCAATCGCTTTTCTAGCACCCGCAGTAATATCAATCCCTTTTACCGTAATAGGACGATTAATCTCGCCCGCTAAAATAATTTTAGCAAATTTAATATTGCTGCTAATCAAACCTTGCGCCAACAAAGTTGCAAAATCAATTTCTTTTTCGTCCAGTTTATCCAAATCGCCTAAACGAATTTCTTTTTTAGCCAAAGCCTTTAAAGAAATAAAACCAAATTTTGGCAAACGACGGCTCATTGGCATTTGACCGCCCTCAAAACCTACTTTATGGTAACCACCAGCACGGGCTTTTTGACCTTTATGGCCTTTACCTGCAGTCTTACCTTTACCGGAACCAATACCACGACCTAAACGTTTTGCAACAGTTTTTGAGCCGGGTGCGGGTGATAGTGTATTTAATTTCATTTTATTCCTCTACTTTCAATAAAAAGATCGCTTTGCTAATCATGCCGCGAATACAAGGATTGTCTTGTACTTCAACGGTTTGATGCATTTTTTTTAAGCCCAAACCTAAAACTGAAGATTTATGAGCAGCGAGCGTACCCCTTGGACTTCTGACCAAAGTTACTTTAATTGTACCACTTGTCGATGCTTTCTTTTTTGTAGCCATAGTTTACCCCAAAATCTCTGCAACAGTTTTTCCACGCTTTGCCGCAATGATCTCTGGAGATTGCATTGCTTTCAAGCCATTAATAGTAGCACGTACAACGTTGTTTGGATTGGTTGAACCATAGGTTTTCGCCAATACATTATGCACACCCAACACTTCAAATACCGCACGCATTGCACCACCAGCGATATTACCATACAAATCCTGGCTCCTAACGTAAATGCAAGTC
>CAJAHC010000671.1 GCA_903939355.1 uncultured Methylococcaceae bacterium
ATTCCAGCTAAATGAACATTAATTAGCTATTTTTTTTGCAAAAAGAGTTAAAAAATCACCTTTGATGTATTGTTGGGCTAATAAAGGTCCATCGCGCAAAGGTCTCAAATTATATTATTAATTATAAAATCCGTGCGGGTGGTGTTATTCACATCAAAGCTAAAAATGAATCAGAAGCGATAAAAATTTGCTGGAAGGAAAATGATCTGATTGAAAACGCCATATTATCAAACATGGATGCGGAAATAATTGATATAGAACTTGATGAAGATGAAGAGGAGGGTGAAGATGAAGAATCTGAATCGTAATTAATCCTAAGTTCTCGCAAGTGATAATCTGAACTTGCTCGTTATAGCCACTATCCGGAATATGGATAGTGGCTATTCTGAATAAAATTTCACTAACTTTCTTCCAAGCCCGACAAATGGGTTAGAGAAGGGTTTTCAACCAGGTAATTATTCCACTAAAGTTACAATTCCCCGCATAGCTGAGAAGAATACTGGAAAATAATATACGAGTAGTTACGCTGCCTTAAATTCAATCTTCTCGACATTATCAAGATTAACGGATTGTCTGGCGTGCCATAGATCGTAACCGTCTTGCATAGTCAGCCAGCTTTCAGGTGAGCGTCCCAATGCCTTTGAGAGGCGAAGTGCCATTTCTGAACTGATACCGCTACGTCCCTTTAATATTCTATTTAAAGTAGAAGGCGCAACGCCAAGTTTAAACGCAAGTTGTCTTCCAGTAATGCCGAAAGGTTCTAAATAGATCTCTCGTATAAATTCGCCTGGGTGTGGTGGATTGAACATAGCCATTAGTGGTAATCCTCATAATCAAGTATGAAGGCATCGCCTTCGTGGAATTCAAAAGTAACTCGCCAGTTTCCATTAACCCAAATTGACCATCTGTCTTTGTCTGAGCCTTTTAATGGATGTAAATTAAAACCGGGGATATCCATGTCATTGATACTATTCGCAGTATCTAAGGCTATAAGTTGCATTCTCAAACGTTTCGAATGTTGAGACTGGATGCCAGCAACAGACGCGGTATCATAGAATTTCTTAAGTCCTTTATGTCGAAATGATTTAATCATAATTAAAGCTTATCATGTTGCGCAATACGCAACAAATTTTTATATATTCAAGATTGATGCGTATTGTTAATAGTGCTATACGGAAGATGGTATCTGGGATTTTTTAGAATATCATTAAAATAATCATTCCATATATCCATAGCGGCGCGTTTTTCTTTTAAGTAATCGTATCTATCATAATGTAAGCTTGATACGTCTTGTAGGGCGTGGTTTTGCAATCTATCTCTTATCTCTTTTGAAATGCCTGCCTTACCTGTTAATGTTTTGAAAGTTCTACGTAAGTCTCTAGGAACAAACTTTTCAATCTTAGTGTTCCCTAGCAATCTAGTAATTGCTTGGCTAAATCCATCTGTTTTAAGTGGTTCAATATTATTTTGAGCCGGAAATAAATAAATATTATGTAGTTTAGGGCTCTTTTCGATGATTTCAAAAGCAAGCTCATTTAGCGGGATAATATGAGGGCGTTTATTTTTTGTTCTTTCTGGTGGTAGGTTGATAGTTCGTTCTTTAAAATCAATCTCATCCCAGCGCAATGAAGCTATTTCTTCTACTCGTGATCCTGTAAGGAGTATTAGTTTAAATACATTAATTCTTAATAATGTCATCTTGCTATTTACTAGGGAGTTCCAAAATATATTTACTTCATCTTCAGATAATGAGCGATCTCCTCTTTTTTCATTCTTTATGATTTTTTGTACATTAAGAACTGGGTTGCTTTGAATGAAAAACTTAGTTTGTCTTTTTACGGCTTCGACTGAATTGTCAAAAAAAATACCATATTGGAACATTGCTGAAAGGTAAGCTCTCATTCGATTAGCCATCACTAAGGAACCACGCTCAGTAATTGCATGTAAGATTAGAACAATATCATCCTTGTTTATATCACTGGCTTTTGTATTCAAATTTAAAATGGGCAGGTCTTTAAGAAATGAGTTTTGCACATTACGGAAATGTGATTGCCCTTTATTTTCTTTGAGGTGTATTAAATAAAATTCTGCTAATTGACTAAGGCTGCCTTGTAATTGTTTAATTCGTAGGATTTCATTTTGGGCTACTTTTTCTGTAATAATTTTTTGAATGTTTTCTAATTCTTGGGCTTTAGGGTCAATGCCAGCATTATAAATTGCTGAGAGTTTGCGAAACTCAACTTTAGCTTGTGCCAGGGTTAGTTGATTTTTTGAATTGCTGTATCTACCAATTTTTTTTGATTTTTCTTTTTCGTTAATAAAATACTTGAAGTAGAAATCAATTTCGCCGTTCCCAAGTATTCTTGCGATAAAAACACCTTGACCACGACCGCGTGATTGTTCTTTGATTTGATAAATTGTCTCTGGATTAGATTTTGCTTTATATGAGTCAAGTGTGGTTTGTTTAATATCGGGAATACTAGTTTTGATGGTTTTCATCTTCTTGGCTATTTGTTGTATAGTTTAGTCCTAGTTATAGTCCCAGTTAAGATACTGGTTGTCAATAGGTTTTATTGGATTTTATTGGACTTTAATATCTAAATTTTATCTTAAATATATGTTTATTATTAATATGTTAATCTATGATGGATTATTCTGGATTTATAATAGAAAGACCGTTAATCATTAGGTCGGCGGTTCGAGCCCGTCCGGGGGAGCCAAATAAATGAAAGCCTTA